>DATDER010000245.1:0-10053 GCA_036523095.1 Rubrivivax sp. | reverse complement strand
CGCTGCGTGTGCGCCTACGTTTCCTGGACCCGGAGCACCCGGCCTGGGTGAGCGGCGCCGATGCCGACTACACCTTGTCGCAAGCGGCGTTTGCCAGGCTGGCGCCAGCGGCGAAGCGCGTCTTCATCACCGAGAACGAGACCAACTTTCTGGCGTTCCCGCCGGTTGCCGGCAGCCTGTTGGTTTTCGGTGCGGGCTACGGCTTCGACGCACTGGCCCAGGCCGCCTGGATGCTGCAGAGGGAAGTGCATTACTGGGGCGACATCGACACCCACGGTTTTGCCATCCTCGACCAACTGCGCGCGCACATCCCGCAGGCGCGGTCGTTCTTGATGGACCGCGACACCTTGCTCGTGCACCAGGCGCAGTGGATATCCGAGCCGCAACTGACACAGCGCGACCTGCCGCGCCTGAGTGAGGCCGAGCGACGGGTCTATGACGACCTGCGCTGGCGCCGGCTGCGCGATGAGCCCGTACGGCTGGAACAGGAGCGCGTCGCCTTCGGCCATGTCGAGCGCGCCGTAGCGGCCTTGCTGCAGTAGCGGTGCCGCAACGGCAACAATTCGACACTCGCCACTGTCACTTGCCTTGCCATGCCTGCTTCCCCACTGCGCCAGTCCACGCCCGGATCCCGGTCCAAGCCTGCGGCCGAACCACGCCTGTCTCGCACCCGCCGACCCGAAGCCCTGCCGGTGGCCGACTGGCAGGCCGCCTTGCGCCGCCAGTTCGGGCGCGAGCAGCCCTTCGCCTTGCGCAATCTGGGCCCCGAACCGGTGTTATCCACTTTCCGCGTTGACAACCCCGACAGCGGCACGCATTACCTCGTCACCGTCCGCGGTCTGGCGCCAGGGCATAACCAGTGCACCTGCTGGGACTACGCCACCAACCACCTCGGCACCTGCAAACACATCGAGTTCACGCTGGCGCGGCTGCAGGCGCGTCGTGGTGGCAAGGCGGCTCTGGCGCACGGTTTTGTGCCGGCGCACAGTGAGATCCGGCTCGACTACCTGGGTGCACGACAGTTGCGTCTTCATCCGGGCACGGCCTGCCCGCCGAAGCTTCTGAAGCTGGCGTGCCAGAGCTTCGATCCAGCGGCTGGCTGGGCGCTGGCGTGGAGCCGGCTGGACGAAGTCGGCAAGCTGACCCGAGCGGCGCAGGCGGCCGGTCACGAATTGCGGGTGGGCGACGATGTCTGGGCCTTCATCGCCCAGGTGCGCGACGCCGAACAGCGCCAGCACACCCTCGCCCAGGCCTACCCCAAAGGGGCGCAAGACAAGGCGCTGAACAAGCTGCTGAAGGCCCGCCTGTACCCCTACCAGGCCGAAGGCGCACTGTTCGCCGCGCGTGCGGGCCGTGCCCTGCTGGGCGACGAGATGGGCCTGGGCAAGACGGTGCAAGCCATCGCCGCGGCCGAGCTGATGGCGCGCCACTTCGGCGTGCAGCGGGTGCTGGTCGTGTGCCCCACCTCGCTGAAGCACCAGTGGAGAGCCGAGTTCGCCCGCTTCGCCGAGCGGCCTGCGCAGGTCATCCACGGCCTGCGACCGCAACGCCAGGGCCAGTACGCCGAAGACACCTTTTGCCGCATCGTCAACTATGAGATGCTGGCTCGAGATGCCGATCTCATCGATGCCTGGGCACCGGAACTGGTCATCGCCGACGAGGCGCAGCGCATCAAGAACTGGAACACGGTCGCGGCACGTGCGCTCAAGCGCATCGCCAGCCCCTACGCGCTGGTGCTCACCGGCACGCCGCTGGAGAACCGGCTCGAAGAGCTGATCTCCATCGTGCAATTCGTCGACCAGCACCGTCTGGGGCCGACTTGGCAATTGCTGGACGCGCACCAGTTGCGCGACGACGCCGGCCGGGTCGTGGGCTACCGCGCCTTGGACAGCATCCAGCAGACGCTGGCGCCGGTGATGCTTCGCCGGCGCAAGGCCGAGGTGGTGACACAACTGCCCGAACGTGTGGACAGCCGGCTGTTCGTGCCGCTGACGCCGCAGCAGCGTGTGCACCACGACGAGAACGGCGCCATCGTCACACGCATCGTCTCGCGCTGGCGCAAGACCGGCTACCTGTCGGACGTCGACCAGCGCCGCCTGCAGTGCGCACTGCAAAACATGCGCATGGCCTGCAACAGCACCTACCTGCTCGACCATGAAACCGACCACGGCCACAAGGCCGACGAACTGCTCACTTTGCTCGACGAATGGCTGGAGGACCCAGCTGCCAAGGTGGTGGTGTTCAGCCAGTGGCTGCGCACCCACGAAGTCATCCGGCGTCGGCTGGCCGACCGGTCCTGGGGCCATGTGTTGTTCCATGGCGGCGTGCCCGGCGAGAAACGCGGCGCTCTGGTCGAGCAGTTCCACCAGGACGCCGCTTGCCGGATTTTCCTGAGTACCGACGCCGGCGGTGTCGGCCTGAACCTGCAGCACGCCGCCGCGCTGGTGGTCAACATGGACCTGCCGTGGAACCCTGCGGTGCTGGAGCAGCGCATCGGCCGCGTCCACCGCATGGGACAGGCGCGCGGCGTGCAGGTCGTCAACCTCATCGGCCAGGGCAGCATCGAAGAGGGCATGCTGGGCGTGCTGGCCTTCAAGAAGAGCCTGTTCGCCGGGGTGCTCGACGGCGGCGCGAGCGAGGTCTTCCTGCAGGGCACGAGGCTGGCCAGCTTCATGAAGAGCGTGGAACAGGTGGCCGGGGCGATGGGGGTGGACGAAGGGGCCGAGGAAGGCGGGCAGGGCGGCAAGGACCAGTCGCCGACAGGCACTCGGGGTGCGTCCGGCCCGCAGGATGCCCTGCTGTCGGAAGCGAACCTCGCGCCGACAACTGCGCAGGCCGTGTCACCAGAAGGCGCACCCGCAGAGTCGGACGGGTCTGCAGATGCTGGCGGCAGCGACGACGGCGCCCTGCCTGACGGCAGCACTGAGGCAGACTCCTGGGCCGATCTGCTTCAGGCCGGCGCTGCCGTGGTGCAGGGTTTGGCCGCGCAGCGTCGGCCGGGAGCGGCACCGCTCATCCGCATCGAGCGCGATCCCGATTCGGGCCAGCCTAGCCTGCGGATTCCGATGCCGGATCCGGCGTTGTTGCGACAGCTGGCGAAGGCCCTGACGCCGTGGTTGAAGAGCTGAGCTGTGGGGTCTCGCGGTTGTCACCGGCAGCATGCGGCGCCCGGGCTGCGCACGCATGCTGCAATCAGGCTGGAACTCAATCCTCCGGCAGTTGGTGGCCGCGCTCTCGCACGACCTTGACCTATCGACGGATGGCCGATCGAAGGCGACGCTGCGCTTGTTCTTCAATCGGCATGGCCTCCACCAGGCCCAGCACCTCGACGGGCTTCACATAGCCGTGGGCGAGCATTGCCATGCAGAACTCGCGGTCCTTCTCCCGTCCCGCGACGGCCTTGGACATGAACAGGTCGAGCAGGTCAAGGCAGTAGCCGACACGGTGGTTGGTGGCTGCGGTCTGGACCTGGTGCACGCGGCTCATCCAGCCGCGCGGGAGCACTGCAGTGTCGGGGCCTACACCTTGCGCGTAGTAGCCAAGTCACTCGCGTCGATTCCGGTATGGCAGGAAGTGCAACCTGTCCGCTGGAGCGACGCCTGGGAGTAGTTAAAACTGGTGCGATTGGACGCCTCCTGGTGGGATCAAGTCGCGAGCAGGTGCTTCAGCGGCAGTGTTGAACGGCAGTAACGATCTCGAAGCTACCTATTCGAGCGTCTGCGACGTGATCGTCGGGGAGCGCCTACACAGCTGCCTACATGCCTAAAAGCAAAGGGGTCTGACAACAGCGTCAGACCCCTTGTTTTACCTATGGCTCCTCGACCTGGGCTCGAACCAGGGACCTACGGATTAACAGTCCGGCGCTCTACCGACTGAGCTATCGAGGAAAAGCCTTGAATTCTAGCCTGAAGTGCGGCGGTCTCAGAACGCCAGCTCCGCCGAGGCCCGCCAGGTGCGTGGCGGCAGCGGGTAAAGGTAGACATGGCCGAACTGGTAGGGCGACTCTTTCCACGCCTGGTGGTCGGTAACGTTGTCGACGCCTACGCGCCAGGTCAGCGTCGTGGCCGCGAGGTCGACGCGCCAGCGGGCACCGAGGTCCAGGCGCGACCAGCTCGGGATGCGCACGCTGTTGTCGTCGGGCAGCACCATGCGGTCGCCTTCGCTGACCAGGGCGCCTTGCAGCTCCAGGCCGGGCGTGGACTCGACGCGGTAGTTGGCGCCCAGGCGCAGGCTGCTGCGCGGCACGTTCACGGGCCGCAGGCCATTCACGGCGGCGCGGCTGGAGCCGCGGCGCTCGGCGTCGAGCAGCATCACGCTGGCCTGCCACGACCACACGCCTTGCCGCCACGTCAGCTGCCCTTCCAGCCCGCGGTGGCGGGCGCTGCCGTCGATGGCACGCACGCAGCTGTCGTCACCGTTGCAGCTCCCGCTGTCGACGGCCAGCGGCCGGTCGATGTCGAAGGCGGTGAGCGCGGCATCCAGCGTGGCGCTGCTGTACTTGGCGCCGATCTCGAACTGGCGGCTCTTCAGCGTCGGCAGCGCCTGGCCTGCGTTGCTGTAGAGCGGGCGGTTCGGCACGACGTCGGACTCCAGACCCTGGCCCCAGCTCGCGTAGACCAGCGTTTCGGGCGTCCACTGGTGGGCTAGCGCGATCCAGGGTGTGGTCGCGCTTTGTGCATAGTCGGTTTCACGCAGGCTGCCGTTCGAGTCCGGGCTCGTGCGAATGCTTTCGCGCTGCAGCTTCGTGTGGCGCAGGCCGGCCCACAGCTGCCAGTCGGTGGCCAGCGTCATGACGTCACGCAGGTACCACTCGGTGTTGCGGTCGTCGCGGTTGGTGTTGGCGTCGGGGTAGCCGGCAGAGGGCGATGTGTCCAGGCTGCCATCGATGTTGCCGGTGCCGGCGATGTCGAAGACCTGGTCCTGAAAGCGGGCCTTGTAGCGCGTGAACAGCACACCTGCCTGCAATGCGTGGGCGACGGGGCCGGTGCGCGCGGCGCCGGCCACCGACAGGTCGAGCGCATCGCTCGTGCGCCTTTCGTTGTCGCTGATGTACTGCCAGTAGGTGAAGCTGCCGTCGGGCGCAAAGCGATCGCACCACTGCGCGCATTCGTAGTTGGCGTCGTAGACGCCATAGGGGAAGGCAGTGCGGTCGTCGCTGCGCAATTGCTGCGTCATGGCGTGCGCGTTGAAGCGCCAGTCCGGGCTCAAGCGCTGTTGCCAGCGCACCGATGCGGTGTCGCCGTCAAGCACCACGGGCTGGCTCCAGGGTTGGTGGTTGAGGTTGAGGCGGCGGTCGATGGTCTTGGCGCCCGGCACGCTGTTGCCCAGCATGCTGAAGCCGGCCACGCTGGGCTGGCGCTGGTGGCTCGACTCGAACTCGGCCTCGATCAGCGTGCCGGGCGCCGGCCGCCAATCGGTGGCCAGCGCGAACAACCAGCGTTCGCCCTCGGTGTCGCGCACCTGCGGGTCCAGCCGCTCGTAGGCGGCATTGAGGCGCCAGCCGAAGGCGCCGTCGTTGCCGAAGCGGTCGCCGATGTCGAGCGCGCCGGCCACGGTGCCCGTCTCGCGCGCCTCGATACGGGCACTGCGCACCGTTCCCGTTGGCCGCTTGACGGCCAGGTTGACCAGGCCGCCCGGCGCGCTCGTGCCGGCCTGGATGCCGCTCGTGCCCTTGAGCAATTCGAGCCGCGCCTTGTTGTCGAGCGCGATCGCGGTTTCGGCGTTGATCGGCAGGCCGTCGCGCCGGTAGTTGAAGCGGTTGTCGAGCGTGTAGCCGCGTGACGACAGGATGCTCCAGTAGCCCTCGGCGTTGTAGGCGTCGCCCAGGCTCGCGTCCAGGCGGGTCAGGTCGCCGATCGAGCGCACGCCGGCATCGCCCAGCAACTGGGTGCCGAAGACGCTGGCCTGGACCGGCGAGCGCTCGAGCGGGGTGTTGCCGAAACCGCTCACGGCCGCGGTGGTGGGCGCGTTGGCGCTGATCGTGATGGTTTGGGTCTGCGCCTGGGTGGCGGCAGGCGCCAGCGACAGACATGTGGCGGCTGCCAGCGCAGTGCGTGTATTCGGATTCAGGATTGCCATCGGAAGCCTTGTGTTCGATGGCAGGTCGGCGGGTCGAAAACCGATGGTCCGCGAACGCGGCTCCGGCTGGAGACTGCTTCCCTGCGCGAGGATTACCTCAATCAGGTTCAAAGGGACTTTCTCAGTCGACGCCGCGTGAACGGCGCCAACACCCCTAGCGAAGTGGCGCGCAACAAGCCGCGCGCCGGATCGGATTATCAACCGGCTTGGGCATCGATTGATGCGCCCAAGCAAAAACAGCCCGCACGGTGGCGGGCTGTTGCGGTTGGGTCGGGTCGGCGTCAGTCGAAGACCGGCGACTCCACACCCAGCACCTTGTGCAGCTTCGGGCTCGTGGTGGTGTACTGCAGCAGGATCCGCTTTTCCGGGAATACGTAGGGCGCGGCGCCGAAGGCCGCCAAAGCCGCTTCATGGAACCCGCTCAGGATCAGCTTCTTCTTGCCCGGATAGGTGTTGATGTCGCCGACGGCGAAGATGCGCGGCACGTTGGTCTGGAACTTCTCGGTGTCGACGACCAGTTGCTTGCGGTCGACCGTGAGGCCCCATTCGGCGATCGGGCCGAGTTTGGGGCTCAGGCCGAAGAACACGAGGAGCATATCGAGTGGCACCACGCGCGTGACCCCGTCGCCGCCGGTGACCTTCAGGCTCGTCAGGCGGCCGTTGTCCTCGACGTAATCGACGACCTGGCCGACGATGAACTGCATCTCGTGCGCGTCGCAGAGCTCCTTCATCTTCGCCACGTTGGCCGGCGCGGCGCGGAAGCCGTCGCGGCGATGGATCAGGATCACGCTCTCGGCCTTGTTCGGGCCGTCCTGCGCGAAGTTCAGCGCCCAGTCCAGCGCCGAGTCGCCGCCGCCCACGATGACGAGGTTCTTGCCCGCGAACTGGGCCGGGTTCTTGACCCGGTAATGCAGTTGGGTGCCGTCGAACTTCTCGAGCCCGTCGACCTTCAGCGTGCGCGGCTGGAACGAACCGACCCCGCCGGCGATGAAGATCGTCTTGGCCAGCAGGCGTGTGCCCTTGTTCGTTTCGACCAGGAAACGCTCGTCGGCCTGCTTCTGCACCACGGTGACCTCTTCGCCGAGGTGGAAGGTGGCGCCGAAGGGGTCGATCTGCTTGAGCAGGTTGTCGGTCAGTTCCTGACCGGTGTAGACGGGCACGGCCGGGATGTCGTAGATCGGCTTGTCGGGATACAGCTCCACGCACTGCCCGCCCGGGTAGGCGAGCGAGTCGATGATGTGGGCCTTGATCTCGAGCAGCCCGAGCTCGAAGACCTGGAACAGGCCGACCGGGCCCGCACCCACGATGACGGCGTCGGTTTCCACGGGGCCGTCGTGGCTGCGTGCGGTGTCGGCGATTTCCGGGTTCAGGTTCTGTTCCATCGCGGGATTCAATGTTCAGCGGATCAGCTCGGACAACTTGTCCTTGCGGTCTTTCCAGTCGTCAGCGTCGGGCAGGCCGGGCTTGCTGCGGGTGATGCTGGGCCACTTGCGCGCCAGCTCGGCGTTGAGCTTGATGAACTGCAGCTGATCGGTCGGCACATCTTCTTCGGGCACGATGGCGTTCACCGGGCACTCGGGGATGCAGACCGCGCAGTCGATGCACTCGTCGGGGTCGATCGTGAGCATGTTCGGGCCTTCCCGAAAGCAGTCGACGGGGCAGACATCGACGCAGTCGGTGTACTTGCACTTGATGCACGATTCGAGGACGACGTGGGTCATGACAGAGGCCGGGAGTGGTGAGCCGATGGCCCGCGCGCCGGTCTCCGGGGGGAGCCGCAGCAGCGGGTTGCAGGCCAGATTTTACGGTGCGCGGGCTGTGGCGGGCGGGGCGAGGGGCACGGCTTCGAGAGCGGCGGGGCCCGAGCGCCTGGCCGCCACCGGCTCGGCGCCCACGCCCACGGTCACCACGGTCGGTCGGCCGCTGTGCAGCAAGGCCGCTTCGCCCAGGGTGTCCACATGGTGTTCGCTCGCGATCTGGTCGGCGCGGCCGGCGTTGGACACCACACACACGGGTGTGTCGCCGCCCCAGCCGGCATCGCGCAGGCGGCGTGCCAGCGCGGGCAACTGGCGCCCCGCCATGTAGAAGACCTCGGTGTCGGCGCTGCGGGCGCCGCGCAGCTCGAGCGCCTGGGTCATCGCGGTGGTGAGGCTGACGCTGCGGCCGCGGCCGCGCCGCGTCAACGGCCGCAGGCTGGCGGCCGCAGCCGCGAGTGCCGCCGTCACGCCCGGGACCACCTCGCACTCGATGCCCGCTTGCGCGATCGCTTCGAGTTCATCCTCGAGGCGACCGAAGATGCTGGGATCGCCGCCTTTGAGCCGCACCACGATGAGGCCGCGTTGCGCCTGCTGCACCAGCAGCGCGTTGATCCGGGTCTGGCCGGTGGCATGGCTGTAGCCGCGCTTGCCGACGTCGATCCAGCGTGCGCGCGGCGCCAGGTCGCTCAGTGCCGGGTCGGTCAGGGCGTCGAAAAGCACCACGTCGGCCTGCGCCAGCACGCGCGCGCCGCGCAGCGTGATCAGGTCGGCCGCGCCCGGGCCGGCGCCGATGAAGACGACGCGGCCGGTCATGGTGTCAGCTCGGTCACCAGCAGCGCGCCGCTGGTGCGGTGGGTCGCCGGGTCGACGACGATCAGCGACCCGCCGACGCGGTTCAGGCGGTAGGGCACCAGCGGCAACGCCTGCTGCAACTCGACCGCAACGACGCCGATGTCGTTCACCGCGAGCTGGTGGGCATCGGTCGGTTGCAGCGTCTGGATGTCGAGCCGGTGCACGATAGCGCTAATCCGTGCTTGGACCCAGCGGTGGCCGTGGCGCAGCAGCACCTTGCGCCCGATGCGCGCCGGCTCGGTGTCGAGCCAGGCCAGCGTGGCGGTGAACCGCGTCGCCGGTCGGGCGCCACCGGGGGCCGTGATCCAGTCGCCACGCGAGATGTCGAGCGGGCGGTCGAGCACCAGGCCGGCCGATTCACCCACGCCGGCCTGCGCCACCGCGCTGCCCGCGCGGCGCAATGCGGCGACGGTGGCGCGCTCGCCGCTCGGGAACACCTGCACCTCGTCACCTGCGTGGACCTGCCCGCTCGCCAAGCGGCCCCAGAAGACACGCTCGGGATTGGCGCCGTCGCCGTCGACGCGGGCCACGTACTGCACCGGCAGCGCGAGCGGTGCCTTTTCGTCGTCGGCTGCGGCGGGCAGGGACTCGAGCACCTGCAGCAAGGTCGGCCCGGAGTACCAGCCGCCGGGCAGGAGGGATGTCACGTTGTCGCCGCGCAGGGCCGAGACCGGCACGATGCCTGCAGGCACGATGCCGGCTTCTGCGGCAAACGCCTGCAAAGCTGCGCGCACGGCCTGGAAGGCCGCCTGCGCTTCGGACACCGCATCCAGCTTGTTCACCGCGAAGACGATGCTCGGCACCCGCAACAGGTGCGCCAGCAGCGCGTGGCGGCGGGTCTGCGGCAGCAGCCTCAACGCGGACTGGCGCCAGTCGATCTTGGTGATGTCCACCAGCACCACAGCAGCATCGCTGCCGGCGGCGGCAGTGACCATGTTGCGGGTGTACTGCTCGTGGCCGGGTGCGTCGGCGATGATGAACTTGCGCCGCGGTGTCGCGAAGTAGCGGTAGGCGACGTCGATCGTGATGCCTTGTTCGCGCTCGGCCTCGAGGCCGTCGGTCAGCAGCGACAGGTCGATCGCCTCCCCCGCGGCGCGGTGCTCCAGGTGGGCCATCTGGTCGGCCAGGATCGCGCGGCTGTCGTAGAGCAGGCGCCCGATGAGCGTGCTCTTGCCGTCGTCGACGCTGCCGGCGGTGAGGAAGCGCAGTGCCCTGTGCTGCTGATCGGTCATGGCGAGGGGGATGGCTCGGTTGGCCAGAACGGCGGCGCTCATCAAAAGTAACCCTCTTTCTTGCGCCGTTCCATCGCGCTGTCGGAGGTCCGGTCGTCCATGCGCGTGGCGCCGCGCTCGCTCACGGTGACGGT
>DATDER010000244.1:0-2134 GCA_036523095.1 Rubrivivax sp. | reverse complement strand
TCGCCGGCCAGGTACTGGCGCTCGAACTCCTTGTTCTCGCCGACGTAGCTGGAAATCATGCGCTTGATCTGCCGCGTCTCGAGCAGCTTGCCGAGGCCGAAACCATCGACGCCGGCGTTGTTGGAGATTACCGTCAGGTTCTTCACCGCCGAATCGCGCAGTGCGTCGATCAGGGCCTCCGGGATACCGCACAGGCCGAAGCCGCCCACGGCCAACAGTTGCCCGTCCTTGACGAGCCCATCGAGCGCCGCTGTCGCGCTCGGATAGATCTTGTTCATCCGCTTGTCTCCACTGCAAGTGCCGGCGCGAGAGCGTACTACGTAACCCATTACGTAGTCGTTACGTAGAATTCAGTAATCGCCTCCATCAGTGCATGACTCTCGACTACCGCGTCGCGTTCGACCAGGCCCCAATCGGCCTGGTGTTGTCGAAAGACCGCCTGATGCAGAGCTGCAATCGGCAGCTGCTGTCGATGTTCGGTGCCAGCCGGCCCGAGCAGCTCAACGGCCACAGTTTCGAGCTGCTCTACCCGACCCACGACGAGTTCGAACGCACCGGCGCGCGCATCGTGGCGAGCCTCGACCAGCTCGGCTTCTACGCCGACGAACGCATCATGAAGCGCCTGTCGGGCGACCTGTTCTGGTGCCATGTCGCGGGCCGCGCGCTCGACCCGGCACACCCGCACGCGGCGGGCATCTGGTGTTTCGAAGATCTGTCGGCGCGACGCCGCGTCGGTACCGAGCTCACCGCGCGCGAGCGCGAGATCGCCGCGCTGTTGATCGAGGGCCTGACCAGCAAGCGCATCGGCCAGAAGCTGGCCATCAGCCCGCGCACGGTCGACGTGTACCGGGCTCGCCTTATGCGCAAGTACGCGGCGTCGACGACGCCCGAGTTGGTCAACCGCCTGCTCAGCGCCTGAGGCCGTGGACTCTCAGCCGCCGCCGACGCCCTGCCTGAACTGCGGCGCCCCGCTGCGCTTCGAGCCGGCCCCGAGCTTCTGTCCGGCCTGCGGCCAGGAGACGCGGCTGCACCCACCCACGTTGGGCGAGTTCGCGCACGAGTTGATCGGACACTACGTCGCCATCGAAGGCGCCCTCTGGCGCAGCCTGGCCGCGCTGTTATTCGTTCCAGGCAAGCTAACGCGCGAGTACCTCGACGGCCGACGCCGCCGCTACGTGCTTCCGCTGCGCCTGTACATCAGCGCCAGCTTCCTCTTCTTCCTGGTGGTCAAGGTGCTGGGGGCAGGTGCGCCGATGGAGCTGCAGGTCAAGTCGGCCAGCGATCCCGCCGTGCAGGCCGAGGTGGCACAGGTGCGCCGCTGCGTCGAACGACCCGGCGACTGTGGCCGCTGGGAAGCCTGGATCGCCCGACACACCCTGCCATTGATCGACGGCGGGCCGTCGCCGGAGCGCGCCGAGACCTTCAACCAGCGCATGGCCGCCGCCGCGCCGTACGCCGTGTTCGTGCTCTTGCCGGTGTTCGCCGCCATCGTCCACGGCGCCTACTGGCGGCGACGACTGCCCTACGGCGCCCACTTCGTGTTCGGCCTGCACATGCACGCGGTCTGGTTCATGGCGATGCTGGCCCTGGCACTGCTACCCGAGGCCGCGATGCTGGCGCTGCTTCCGCTCGTCTTCGCGCATGGACTGCTGGCGCTGCGGCGCGTCTACGGCGGCAGCGTCATGGTGACGCTGGCGCGCGGGGTGTTCGTCACCGCGGTCTACGGCCTGGCGATCGGCATCGGCACCGTTATGCTGCTTTGGGCAGCTGCGCTCTGGCACTGAAAGGCCGTGATGATCACCGTCCACCATCTCGAGAATTCGCGCTCTCAGCGCGTGCTGTGGCTGCTCGAGGAGCTTGGCCAACGCTACGAGATCAAGCACTACGCGCGCGACAGGAAGACCTCGCTGGCGCCGCCCGAACTGGCTGCGGTGCATCCGCTCGGCAAGTCCCCGGTGATCAGCGATGGCACGACGGTGATCGCCGAGACCGGCGCCATCGTCGAGTACCTGCTCGAACGCGCCAGCGACGAACGCCTGCGCCCCGCTGCCGGCACGCCCGAGCGTCTTCGCTTTACCTACTGGCTGCATTTTGCCGAAGGCTCGGCGATGCCGCCGCTGGTGATGGCGCTGGT
>DATDER010000243.1:0-17323 GCA_036523095.1 Rubrivivax sp. | reverse complement strand
GCCGCGCCGCCGATTCCGCGAAACTGAACAAGTCGTCCGGCATGCGGTGTGCGGACAGAACCCGAACGTCGTGCGGGACTCCGAACTGCGCGAGTATGTCCGAGGCGGGTTTCAGGGTTTCCCAGTCGGATGAGGAGCCGAGGGCGATGGAGACAACGTTCAAAGTTTTTCGCTCTTCTTCAGTTACCGTAGGTCATCATCGTCAGTACCCCAACGATCTATCGAAATTCTTCTATTGAGATCGCCAGATCCTCTACTTCTCTGTAGAACGAAGCAAGCGCTTCGCCTGATCTGTTGGAATATTCTACAGCGAGGACGCCGTCAGAGAGTTCGCCATCCAGTACACTCATGCGCTTCCAATACACTGCAGCATCATCCATATCAAACTTATCTACTGGGGTATTCTTGGCCAGCCCAAAGGATTTTTTAGCGTCATGCAGTCTTCCTAACTTGAAGCATATCCACGCTAGATCTATATCGTGCATGAAAGCGAGCGATGCTTGCATCGAGGTTAATTCACTGCTCGCACTAGAAATTGTGCCCAGCGCATCCGCGTAGTCACCTTTGAGTACCTCCAGTCTAGAACGCCATATCAGCGCCTGATACAGGAGGGACTCAGATTCTGTAAATTTTTCGTACGCCAAGCCACCCAGGAGCTCCGACTCAACCTCTGATATCTGGTCTATCCCAACGCTCACATCAATCGACTTCAGCCAGATGCGATCGAGGCGCATCGCCGCACGATTCTCTATAGAAGCCATAATGGAGGCTCTATCTCCGATCTCAGCAGCTGTCCTTCGAGCAATAGCATACCAAGCAGATGCAACCTCGTTGTTACCGGCGAATTGCCATGCATCCGCAACGGTCATACAACTTCTAATCCTTGCTGAGGAGTTATTCGCCTGCGATAGTCCAGACTCCCTAAGCCATCTACTCATCTCATGGTATCTTCCCATGTTGAAGTGATGGTGCGCCAGCCAGGCTGCCGCATATTGCATTAAGTCAGTTCTACCAATCGCATCTGCTAACGCATAGGCGCGCTGCAATTTTACCCGATCGCGAGTCGTAGCCGATGAGTAGAAACCGATCAGGCCTTCGAGTAAAGTCAACCAAATGTAAATCTCGGGTTCGGACTGGACATTAAATGATGCGCGAACACGAGATCCGATATCTCTTGCCGATTCAAGGTGCCCCGTTCGAGCTAGGTATATGCCTTTTTCCAGCGTCAGGCATGCCGCCGTTCTGGTGCTGGTCGCTGAGAGTATCCGTGCTTCCAGTTCGCGTAAGAACGGGACTTCCATATTCTGACTGACCTGCTAATCAGAAGCCCAATCAAGCCGGCGTCGCGTTACGGTGCTTGTGCCGGGCACTTCTTGCTCCCGCAAGTGGCTACAAAGGCAGACGAAGACGTTAACTGCAAGCTTAGGTAGCAAACGTAGCTTCACTCTTGGGCTATCCAAGCACGCGGCCGAAGGTCGTCCGACGACCAGCAGCATGAGTTCGATTGAGCCCCCCGCACAGCAACGCTGCGCGGGGGGCCCAGGAGAGAGCTACTTCAGGTGCCCGCTGATCAGCTTGGTCATCTCAAACATCGAGACCTGACCCTTCTTGAAGATTTCCTTCAACTTGGCGTCCGCATTGATCATGGTCTTCTTGGCCTGGTCTTGGAGACCGTTCTTCTTGATGTACTCCCAGATCTTGCGTGTCACTTCCGTGCGCGGCAACGGGCTGTCGCCGATCACTGCGGCCAGCGCCGCACTGGGCGTCATCGACTTCATGAACGCGGCACTGGGTGTGCGCTTCTTTGCCGCGAGCGGCTTGGTCGACGAGGTCGTGGCCCGCTTGGTCACCGGCTTCGGGGCGGCCCTTGCGCTCGCGGTTTTCTTCGCGGTGACTTTTTTAGCAGTTGCCATGCGGGGTTCTCCGGATCATGAGTATGGTGGATTGGTTTTGGCGCCACCTAGGGCAGCCGCGCCGATAGTAATGCGTGCTCGTGCCGGTGGGAAGTTGGCATTTCCCCAAGCCGCGAGCCTGCGAAAACGGTGGGCCACAGCAGGTTCCGAGGCCCGAATCGATGCGGGCGCTGCGCTCCCTTGGCACATCCGCGGGGACCTGCACGTCGTCGAGGCGACCGCCTCTGCACCCGACCGCACCAGTCTCATGCCAGCACGCATCGTGACGTAGTCGGCGCTTGGCACACCCTCGTGCCGAGGCGCACGGGCATCGAAACAAGGGTGCCTCGCCGATACTGAGCCTCGAAAACTACGAGGCCCCGATGAGTCCTGCACTGAGCCGCGCCGCATGGGCGCGCATCGTTCCTTTTGCCGCTTTCATGGCGCTGCTGGCGATCCGCGGCGCGGTCCCCGAGGACGGCTCGTGGGGCATCGATCCGCGCTGGATCTACGCCGTCACGGTCGCTGTCGTAGGCGCTCTGCTGGTGGTGTTGTGGCGCGGGTACGGCGAACTTGCGCGCCAGACCTGGCCGACCGCCCAAGAGGGGTTGTGGGCCGTTGCGGCGGGCCTCGTCGTCTTTGTGCTCTGGATCCAGCTCGACGCGGCGTGGATGACCCTCGGCGAACCGTCGGCGAGCTTCAGGCCCGTCGACGCGGCGGGCGTCATCGACTGGCCGCTTGTGTTGATCAGGATCGCCGGCGCGGCACTTGTCGTGCCGTTGATGGAAGAACTGTTCTGGCGCTCGTTCCTCATGCGCTGGATCCAGCAGCCGGTGTTCGAAGGTGCGGACCCGCAGCGGGTGGGGCTGAAGGCGATCGTGCTGTCGACCTTTGTGTTCACGCTCGCGCACACGTTGTGGCTCGCGGCGGTGATCGCGGGACTTGTCTACGCGTGGCTGTACGTGCGCACGGGCAAGCTCTGGGTCGCGGTGATCGCCCATGCCGTCACCAACGGCGCGCTCGGCATCTGGGTCGTGATGACGGGCAACTGGCAGTTCTGGTGAACCCTAGACGCCGCGCGCGCGGTCTGCCTTGAACTGCGCGCACCAGGCGGCGAGGCACCCGTCGTCCAACGCCATACGCAGCTCGCGCATCAGGTTCACGTAGTAGTGCAGGTTGTGGATGCTGCCGAGCATGGGCCCCAGCATCTCGCCGCAGCGGTCCAGGTGATGCAGATAGGCCCGACTGAACCCGCCGGATCCCTCTTCACCCGCTGACATGGTTCCTTTGCAGGCGTGACAGGCGCAGGTTTCGTCGATCGGCCGTTCGTCGGTCTTGTGGCGCGCATTGCGGATCTTCAGGTCGCCGAAGCGCGTGAACAGGTGGCCGTTGCGCGCGTTGCGCGTGGGCATCACGCAGTCGAACATGTCGATCCCTTGCAGCACGCCGTCGACCAGGTCCTCGGGCGTGCCGACGCCCATCAAGTAGCGCGGCTTGTGCGCCGGCAGCCGGTGCGGCGTGTGCGCCATGATGTGCAGCATCTCGGCCTTGGGCTCGCCCACGCTGACGCCACCGATGGCGTAGCCCGGCAGGTCCAGTTCGGCGAGCGAAGCCAGCGAGGCATCGCGCAGGTGCTCGAACATGCCGCCCTGCACGATGCCAAAGAGCGCGTTCGGGTTCTCGAGCCGCACGAACTCGGCCTGGCTGCGCCGGGCCCAGCGCAAGCTCAGTTCCATCGAGGCCCGCGCCTCGGCTTCGGTCGTGAGATGGCCCTTGGTTTCGTAGGGTGTGCATTCGTCGAACTGCATCACGATGTCGCTGTTCAACACCGTCTGGATCTGCATGCTCACTTCGGGCGTGAGGAAGAGCTTGTCGCCGTTCACCGGTGACGCGAACTTCACGCCTTCTTCGCTGATCTTGCGCATCTCACCCAGGCTCCAGACCTGGAAGCCGCCGCTGTCGGTGAGCATCGGCTTGTGCCAGCCCTCGAAACGGTGCAGGCCGCCGAACTGGCGCAAGACATCGAGCCCAGGCCGCATCCAGAGGTGGAAGGTGTTGCCCAGAATGATCTGCGCGCCCATCTCTTCCAGCGAGCGTGGCATCACGCCCTTGACGGTGCCGTAAGTGCCCACGGGCATGAACACCGGTGTTTCGACAACACCGTGGTTCAGCGTCAAACGACCTCGGCGCGCAAGGCCGTCGGTCTTGAGAAGATCGAACTTCAGCATCCTGCGATTGTCTCAAGCACGATCGAGCAGCATCGCGTCACCGTAGCTGAAGAAGCGGTAGCGCTCGTCGATCGCATGGCGATACAACGCGCGCACTTTGGCGTGGCCGGCAAAGGCGCTGATCAGCATCAACAAGGTGCTGCGCGGCAGGTGGAAATTGGTGATCAGGCGGTCGACCACCTTGAACTCGAAACCCGGCGTGATGAAGATGTCGGTCTCGCCGCGCGTCGCCTGCAGCGTGCTGCCACGCGCCGCGGATTCGAGCGAGCGCACGGTGGTGGTGCCGACGGCGACGACACGTCCGCCGGCCGCGCGCGTGGCGTCGATCGCGGCGACCGTGTCGGCACCGACCTCGAACCACTCGCTGTGCATGCGATGCTCGGACAGCTTCTCGCTGCGCACCGGCTGGAAAGTGCCTGCACCCACGTGCAGCGTCAAGCGCGCCATCTGCACGCCGCGCGTACGCAATGCGTCAAGCACGGCATCGTCGAAGTGCAGCGCCGCGGTCGGCGCTGCGACCGCACCGGGCCGCGCCGCAAAGATCGTCTGATAACGCGCCACGTCATCGGCGCCATCGGCGTGGTTGATGTAAGGCGGCAAGGGCACATGACCGTGCGCTTCGAGCAGCGCAAGCGGGTCGGACGGGAAGTGCAAATGGAACAGCGAACCGTCGGGGCCGCCCCGCCCCAACACTTCGACGTCGAACGCCTCTGCCAGACGCAGCCAAGCGCCCGCGCGCGCTGACTTGCTGGCACGCACGTGCGCCCAGACCTCGCAGCCGGGCCCGATGCGTTCCACCAGCAACTCGACCGCGCCGCCGCTCGACTTGCGCCCGAACAACCGCGCCTTGATGACCTTGGTGTCGTTGAAGACGAGCAGGTCGCCCGGGGAGAGCAGCGAGGGGAGCTCACGGAACACACGGTCCACCGCTGACGGCCCGCGGCCGTCCAGCAGGCGCGACGCACTGCGCTCGGCGGCGGGGTGTTGTGCGATCAGATCCGGCGGGAGCTCGAAGTCGAAGTCGGCAAGGGTCAGCGGGAACATCGCGCGCAGGCTTTACCGGCCTGAGGTTGGGGGAGCGGGGCGCCGATTGTTCCACGCGCTGCACGTGGCCGATTGGCGGCAGCGCGTCGACAATCCCGGGCATGCCCGTCGCGCCCGTCGCCGCTGCCAAGGACCCGGCACACAAATCGGCACCGCAACGTGCGATGGACAAGCTCGGTCTGCGGCGCGACATCGACCTCGCGCTGCACCTGCCGCTGCGCTATGAAGACGAGACGTGTGTCGTGCCGATCGCATCGGGACACGACGGCGACACGCTGCAGGTCGAAGGCACGGTGCGCGAGTCCCGTGTCGAACAACGCGCGCGGCGCCAGTTCATCGTGCGCATCGCCGACGACAGCGGCGAGCTCGTGCTGCGTTTCCTCCACTTCTACCCTTCGCACCAGAAGACCCTGGCTGTCGGACAGCGGGTGCGGGTGCGCGGCGAGGTGCGCGGCGGTTTCCTCGGGCGCGAGATGGTGCATCCGACGTTCAAGCTGCTGCGATCGGATGCGGCCGACAGCATGCTGCCAACGGCGCTGACCCCGGTGTACCCGACGAGCGCGCAGTTGCCACAAGCCTACCTGCGCAAGGCCATCGCCTCGGCGCTCGGGCGCGCACCGCTGGCCGAGCTTCTGCCCGCGAGCGTGATTCCCCCGGGTCTGCCTTCCTTGAAGGAAGCCCTGTTCCTGCTACACCAGCCGCCACCCCGGATGCCCCTGGGCGCGATCGAAGACCGCTCGCATCCAGCGTGGCAGCGCCTGAAGTTCGAGGAACTGCTGGCGCAGCAGCTGGCGCAGTCCGAGGCCCAGCTCCAGCGTGCGTTGTTGCGTGCGCCGGTGCTCGCCGGCGGCACGCTGCATGCACAGCTGCTCGCTTCACTGCCCTTTGCGCTCACCGCGGCGCAGCGGCGTGTGGGCGCCGAGATCGACGCCGACCTCGGCCGCGCGCACCCGATGAACCGGCTGCTCCAGGGTGATGTCGGTTCGGGCAAGACCGTGGTCGCCGCGCTCGCCGCCACGCGCGCCATCGGCGCGGGCTGGCAATGTGCGTTGATGGCACCGACCGAGATCCTGGCCGAGCAGCACTTCCGCAAGCTCGTGCAGTGGCTGGAGCCGCTCGGCATCGGTATCGCGTGGTTGACCGGCAGCCGCAGGGGCAAGGGGCGCCAGCACATGCTCGAACGGGTGGCCTCGGGCGAGGCGGCACTGGTCGTCGGCACCCACGCGGTGATCCAGCACGACGTCGTCTTCGCGCGGCTCGGGCTGGCAGTCGTCGACGAGCAGCACCGTTTCGGCGTCGCCCAGCGCCTGGCCCTGCGGGACAAGCTCGAAGCACAGGCGCTCGAGCCGCACCTGCTGATGATGAGCGCGACACCGATCCCGCGCACGCTCGCGATGAGCTACTTCGCCGACCTCGACGTGAGCACCCTCGACGAATTGCCGCCCGGCCGCACGCCGGTGCTGACCAAGGTCTTCGCCGACAACCGGCGCGAGGCGGTCGTCGGGCGGATTCGCGACGAGGTCGGGCTCGGGCGGCAGGTCTATTGGGTCTGCCCGTTGATCGATGAGTCGGCGCACGTCGATCTGCAGAACGCGACCGAGGCCCACGCGCAGCTCGGCGCCGCGTTGCCGGGCCACCTCGTCGGCCTGCTACATGGGCGCATGAGCGGGCCCGAGAAGGCCGCGGTGATGGCGCAGTTCACGAGCGGGGCGATGGCGGTGCTGGTCTCGACCACGGTAATCGAGGTGGGCGTCGACGTGCCGAACGCAAGCCTGATGGTGATCGAACACGCCGAACGCTTCGGCCTCAGCCAGCTGCACCAGCTGCGCGGCCGTGTCGGCCGCGGCGCGGTGGCGAGCGTGTGCGTGCTGCTCTACACGCCGCCGCTGTCGGACACCGGCAAGGCGCGCCTGCGCGCGATGGCGGAAACCAACGACGGCTTCGAGATCGCGCGGCGCGATCTCGCGCTGCGCGGCCCCGGCGAGTTCATGGGTGCGCGCCAGAGCGGGGATGCGCTGCTGCGTTTTGCCGACCTCGACAGCGACAGCCTGCTGCTGCAGCAAGCGCGTGCGGTGGCACCCCAACTGCTGTCCGAACATCCCGCGGCAGCGCGTGCGCACGTGGCACGATGGCTCGGCAGCAAGGCCGAGTTCATGAAGGCTTGAAGGCTCGGCGCCGGCCGCGCTCAAGTCAGCTTGGGCAACATCGGCGGCGCGGCCGCCCACAGCGCCCAGAGCCGGATCGGCTCGGCCAGTGGTTCCGGCGCCACCGCCGTCTTCGCCAGCGCACCCAGCGTCTGCCGCGCCGGGTCCTTGCGCCCGGCCGCGAGCTGGGCGATGCCCAGATGCAGCTGCGCTTCGGCCGGACGCCGCAGCGAACCCTTCGCGATGCCTTGTTCGATCAGCGCCAGGCCCTGTTCGGCCGACGCGCCGCCCGCCGTGCCGGCCGGCAGCGCGGCCACCATCGACCATCCCAGCTGCACGAGCGCGTTGCCGTCGGCGGCACGGCGGGCCGCCGCCTCGGCAGCGGGGCGATCGGCGACGTCGGCCGCCGCCGCCTTGCGCGCCTGCTCGCGCAACGTCTGGTGCGCGGCGGCGTCGGGCCCTGCACCCAGGACACCGGCGGCAAAACCTTCGTCGACGACCGTCAGCGCCTCGACGGGCTGCCCCGCACGCAGCGCGTTCTGCACCAGCCCTTCACGCAGCGAGGCGCTCGTCAGCGCGCCGGTAGCACGCAGCAGGCGGTACAGCTCGACCGTCGCACGTTCGTTGTCGCCGGCGCGGCGCGCCGCATCGACGATGACGTTGGACCAGTACTCCGGCCGCGGGTATTGCAGCGCCAGGCGCTCCATCGTCTTCACCGCCGCGGGATCCTTGGCCTGCTGCTGCAGGCCCAGCAGCAAGCGCTGCTGCGGCTCGGGCAGCGGTCGGCCCGCCTTGTCGGCGGCCTCGACCCGTTCGACGAGGGCTGCCGCGGCGCCGCGTTCGTCGCCGCTGGCCACCTGGCTCTGGATGCGCATCAACCGCACCGCGTCGCTCGGCCCTTTGAGGTCGATGTAGCGCTGCGACCACTTCAGCACCCGCGCGTGGTCCTTCTCTCCCGCCGAGAGCGACACCATCACTTCGGTGAGGCCGAGCTCTTCGTCGGCCGCGACCTGCCCGGTCGCCAGCGCAGCCTCGAGCGACTTGATCGTGAGCGCCATGTTGCCCTGCTTCTCGGCGGCCGCGGCACGGGTCCGCTCGAGGATCATCGTCTCGTAGGGCGTCAACGCAGGCAGCGCGGCGGCCTCGTCGAGCTTGGCCAGCGCCTCGGGCGCCCGGCCCCCCGAGAGCGCGGCCTGCGCCGCTTGCAGGAGAGCGCCGAACGCGGGCCGCACCGTGGGCGCGGACGCGGCAGCGGCGGGGGCGGCTGCCTGGGCCCAGGCGGGCTGGGCCGGGGCCCACAGGCCGCCGGCCAGGAGCAGCGCGGCAGCGGCCGCGACGGCAAAGGGTTTGCGCACGGGGGGATGGGAGGCGGCAGTCATGGTCGGTGGCGGGCCAGGAGGAGCGGGGCGTCAGCATACCGAAGGCCCGGCGCCATGTTCCACAATCGCGCCATGACCCTGACCGAGCTGCGCTACATCGTCGCCGTCGCCCGCGAACGCCACTTCGGCCACGCTGCGGAGGCCTGCTTCGTGTCGCAGCCCACGCTCAGCGTGGCGATCAAGAAGCTCGAGGAAGAGCTGGACGTCAAGATCTTCGAGCGTGGCGGCAACGAGGTCAGCGTGACCCCGCTCGGTGAGGACATCGTGCGCCAGGCGCAACAGGTGATCGAGCAGGCCGCCGCGATCAAGGAGATCGCCAAACGCGGCAAGGACCCGCTGTCGGGCCCGCTCAAGCTTGGCATCATCTACACCATCGGGCCCTACCTGCTGCCCGAGCTGGTGCGCCAGGTGATCGACCTGACGCCGCAGATGCCGCTGATGCTGCAGGAGAACTTCACCGTCAAGCTGCTCGAGATGCTGCGCACTGGCGAGCTCGACTGTGCGATCCTGGCCGAACCGTTCCCGGAAGCAGGGCTCGCGATCGCGCCGCTCTACGACGAGCCTTTCATGGTCGCGCTTCCCAGGGCCCACGCGCTGGCCAAGCGCAAATCCATCAGCGCCGAGGAGCTCAAGCGCGAGACCATGCTGCTGCTGGGCACCGGGCACTGCTTCCGCGACCACGTGCTCGAGGTCTGCCCCGAGTACGCCCGTTTCTCGAGCGACGCCGAAGGCATCCGCAAGAGCTTCGAAGGTTCGTCGCTCGAGACGATCAAGCACATGGTGGCTTCGGGGATGGGGATCACGGTGCTGCCGCAGCTGAGCGTGCCGGCCGAACCGCAGACCCACGTGCGCTACGTGAAGTTCAGCGCGCCCGTGCCCACGCGCCGCGTCGTGCTGGCGTGGCGCCGCAGCTTCCCGCGTTACGAGGCGATCGCGGCGCTGCGCAACGCCGTCTATGCCTGCAAGCTCGACGGCGTGACCCGGCTGTCCTGAGCACCCTGCGGTGGCCTGTGTCGGCTATCCCCGGCATGCATGCTCTCAATTGGCCCGGGCGAGCGGCGCCCACTATGATTTCCGCGGGCCTGCAACTGCAGGCTGCAAACCTCATCAGGAGGCCAAGTCATGTCCAGCGAAACGAAGTGCCCGTTCTCTCCTGCCGCGGCTCGCAGCCGCTCGAACGCCGAGTGGTGGCCCAATCAGCTCAACCTGAAGGTCCTGCACCAGCGCTCGGCGCTGTCCGACCCGATGGGCGCCGGATTCGACTACGCGCAGGCGTTCAAGCGCCTCGACCTGGAGGCGGTGAAGAAGGACCTGCGCGCGCTGATGACCGACTCGAAGGACTGGTGGCCAGCCGACTTCGGCCACTACGGCCCCTTCTTCATCCGCATGGCGTGGCACAGCGCGGGCACCTACCGCATCGGCGACGGACGCGGCGGCGCCGGCAGCGGCAGCCAGCGCTTCGCGCCGCTCAACAGCTGGCCCGACAACGTCAACCTCGACAAGGCGCGCCGGCTGATCTGGCCGATCAAGCAGAAGTACGGCCGCAAGATCTCGTGGGCCGACCTGATGATCCTGACCGGCAACGTCGCTCTGGAGTCGATGGGTTTCAAGACCTTCGGCTTCGGCGGTGGGCGACCGGACATCTGGGAACCGGAGGAAGACATCTATTGGGGCGCCGAGGGCGAGTGGCTGGCCGACAAACGTTACAGCGGCGAACGCGACCTGGAAAACCCGCTCGCCGCGGTGCAGATGGGGTTGATCTACGTCAACCCCGAAGGCCCGAACGGCAACCCCGATCCGCTCGCGGCGGCGCGCGACATCCGCGAAACCTTCGCCCGCATGGCGATGGACGACGAAGAGACCGTCGCGCTGATCGCCGGCGGGCACACCTTCGGCAAGACCCACGGCGCCGGCGATGCCAAACTCGTCGGCCCCGAACCCGAAGCGATGGGCATCGAGGCGCAGGGCCTCGGCTGGCACAGCAGCTTCGGCAGCGGCAAGGGCGGTGATGCCATCGGCAGCGGCCTCGAAGTCACCTGGACCACGACACCAACGAAGTGGAGCAACAACTTCTTCTGGAACCTGTTCGGCTACGAATGGGAGTTGACGAAGAGCCCGGCCGGCGCGCACCAGTGGAAACCAAAACACGACATGGGTGCGGGCACCGTGCCCGATGCGCACGACCCGGCCAAGCGCCACGCACCTTCGATGCTCACGACCGATCTCGCCTTGCGCGCCGACCCGGCCTACGAAAAGATCTCGCGCCGCTTCCTCGAGAACCCGGACCAGTTTGCCGATGCCTTCGCCCGCGCGTGGTTCAAGCTGACGCACCGCGACATGGGCCCGCGTGTTCGTTATCTGGGTCCGGAGGTTCCTTCGGAAGAGCTGCTCTGGCAGGACCCGATCCCCGCGCTAGACCACCAAGTGGTCGATGAGCAGGACATCGCCGCTCTCAAGGCCAGGATCCTGGCGTCGGGGCTCACCGTCTCTGAATGCGTGGCGGCCGCGTGGGCATCGGCGTCGACCTTCCGCGGCTCGGACAAACGCGGCGGCGCGAACGGCGCGCGCGTCCGCCTCGCGCCGCAGAAGGACTGGGCCGTCAACGAGCCCGCGCAGCTGGCGAAAGTGCTGACGACGCTCGAAGGCGTCCAGGGCGAGTTCAACGCATCGCAGCCCGGGGGCAAGAAGGTCTCTCTCGCGGACCTGATCGTGCTGGCCGGCAACGCGGGTGTCGAGCAGGCGGCAAAAAATGCCGGGCACGCCGTGACGGTGCCCTTCTCGGCCGGACGCATGGATGCCTCCCAGGCCCAGACCGATGTCGAGTCCTTCGCCGCGCTTGAGCCCGCCGCCGACGGCTTCCGCAACTACCTCAAGGGTCCTGCGGCCCTTTCGGCCGAGGAAATGCTGGTGGACAGGGCGCAGTTGCTGACACTGACGGCGCCAGAGATGACGGTGCTGGTAGGCGGCCTGCGGGTCCTGAACACCAACGTCGGGCAAACCCCGCACGGCGTCTTCACCCCGCGGCCGCAGGCGCTGAGCAACGACTTCTTCGTCAACCTGCTCGACATGGGCACGACCTGGAAGCCGATGTCGGCCGCCGCCGACGTGTTCGAAGGCAGCGACCGTGCCACCGGCGCCGCCCGGTGGACCGCCACCCGCGTCGATCTGGTCTTCGGCTCGAACTCCCAGCTCCGGGCGCTGGCCGAGGTTTACGCCAGCGCCGACGCGCACAAGAAGTTCGTCGACGACTTCGTGGCGGCCTGGGCTAAGGTGATGGACCTGGATCGTTTCGACCGGGCCTGATTCGAGAGGAAACGAGATGGCAAAGAGCAAAGCGCCCGGCGTGCCGGTGATCAACATCGGCATCAGCGAGAAGGAGCGTGCGGCGATCGCCGGCGGGCTGTCGAAGCTGCTCGCCGACACCTACACGCTGTACCTCACGACGCACAACTTTCACTGGAACGTCACCGGGCCGATGTTCAACACGCTGCACGCGATGTTCATGGCCCAGTACACCGAGCTGTGGAACGCGGTCGATCCGATCGCCGAACGCATCCGATCGCTCGGCCACCCGGCCCCGGGCTCCTACGCCCAGTTCGGCAAGCTCAGCACGCTCAAGGACGCGCCCGCCGTGCCGCCCAGGGCGCTCGAGATGGTGCGCATCCTGGTCGAGGGTCACGAGGGCGTTGCCCGCACCGCGCGCGGCATCTTCCCGCTGGCGGAAAGGGCGAGTGACGAGCCCACGGCCGACTTGCTGACCCAGCGCCTGACGGTGCACGAGCAGACGGCCTGGATGTTGCGCAGCCTGCTCGAGGCCGAATAGGCGCACATTCGCCCGCAGAGCGGGCTGGAATGTGATACTTTGGCCGATTCCTGCCCGTTCCGGCGGGTCAGCGTGGCCGCGCGACCTCGACGACCCCTCCGCTCACCCCCTGGTATCTGCTGCAAGGCTCCTTGAACGACCTCTCGATGACTTCCCGCGACCTGGGCGCGTTGTCCGCGCTGGCACCCGAACTCGCGTCGACGATCGCGCGGGTGGCGAGTGACATTGCGCTCGTCATCGACAGCGACGGCGTGATCCGCAAGGTGGCTCAGGGCGCCAACCCTCTCGCGCCCGCTTGTGCCGACTGGGTCGGGCGGCGCTGGGTCGACACCGTCACGGGCGAAACCCGGGCCAAGGTCGAAAGCATGCTCGGCGAAGCGCGCAGCGGCGGCGTCGCCCGTCGGCGCGAGGTCAACCACCCAGGGCAAGCCGGCAGCGACGACATACCGGTCGCCTGGTCGGCCATCCGCCTCGGCGACGGCGGCCCGGTCGTGGCGGTCGGGCGCGACCTGCGCGCGGTGGCGGCCATCCAGCAGCGTTTTGTCGATGCCCAACAGGAACTGGAACGCGACTACTGGCGTCGGCGCCAGGCCGAGAGCCGCTATCGCCTGCTGTTCCAGGCCGCCAGCGACGCGGTGCTGGTGCTCGAGTCCGACACCCTGAATGTTCTGGACGCCAACGATGCGGCGCTTGGGCTGCTCGGGCGCGTGGCGGGCAGCCTGGTCGGCCAACCGTTGCCCGATTGCGTGGCCGCGGCGGCGCGGCCGGCGATGCTCGACTTGCTCGCGTCGGCGCGCGCCACCGGTCGGGCGGGCGAAGTCCGACTGCGCTCGCTGGGCGCAGAAGGCGCGGTCGATGTCTCGGCCACCCCCTTCAGAACCCCCGACGGCCAGCACCTGCTCGTGCGTGCGAGACACGATGCCAACGCGAGCGCCGACGTCGACACGCCCGCCGCCGTGGCGGCGTTTGTCGAACAGACACCCGATGCCGTTGTCATCACCGACTCCAGCGGCCGGATCCAGTTCGCCAACCGCGCCTTTGTCGCCACTGTCGGCCAGGGCGACGAGACCCAACTCAGCGGCCGCCTGCTGCCCGAGTTGCTGGGCGACATCGGCGGCCAGTGGCATGCGTTGCTGGCCCGGACCCGGATCCAGGGGATCGTGTCGCGGGCGACCCTCGAGATGCGTACCGCCGGCAGCGCGCCGGCAACGGTGGACGTCACCACCGCGTTGATGGCCGACGGCGAACAGGAACGTGTCGGTTTCACGCTGCGCCCTTCCACCGGCAGCCTTCGCTCGACACCGCAGCCGGCCGACGAGTGGCTGCAGGGCGTGGCCGAGCTGACCAAGCTGGTCGGGCGCATCCCGCTGCCCGAGCTTCTGTCCGAGGTCGGCCATCTGGCGGAAAAGCACTTGATCGAGAGCGCGGTCATGCGCGCGGGCGGCTTGGCGCCCGTGGCGGCCGAAATGCTCGGCCTCACGGCCGAGGGATTGCAGCTGCGCCTGCGCCGACACGGGCTGCTGGATCTCGTGTTCACTGGGCCCCACGGGCCGTCGCGTTCGATCAACTGAACGGCGGCCGCACTCCGATGGATGCCGCGCCCGCCTTCGGCCAGGCCGACCTGAGCAACTGCGAGCGCGAGCTCATCCATCTGGCAGGCTCGGTGCAGCCTCACGGCGTGTTGCTGGTCTTTCGCGAGGCTGACAGTGTTCTTGTGCAAGTGAGCACTAACTGTGACGTCTTGCTAGGCTTCAGCGTGAATCGGCTCCTCGGGCAGCCCTTGCTTTCGCTCGGCGGCGACGTCGCCGAGCAACTGGCCCAGTTGCAGCGCACGGCCGACCTGACGGAACCCGTGGCGATGCGTTGCGCGGTCGAGACCGATGGTCAACGGCGCGACTTCGAAGGCACCGTTCACCGGCACGCGGGCGGGGCGTTGATCGTCGAGCTCGAGCCGGTCGACAACCCGGCGCCGGGCCAGCCGCCAGCACACACGCTGGCGCCGGAGTTGCTGGCGTCCTCGCTGTCGGCCGCGGTGCAACGTTTCAGCGCCGCATCGACCGTGGGCACGCTTGCCGACGCGGTGGTCCAGGTCTTCCGCGACCTCGTCGGTTACGACCGCGTCATGGTCTACAAGTTCGACCCCGACGGCCACGGCAAGATCATCTCGGAAGCGCGCCACCCCCGGCTCGACTCGCTGCTCGGGCACCAGTACCCGGCAACCGACATCCCGCAGCGCGCACGCGCGCTCTACCTGCGCAACCGGGTGCGGGTACTGGCGAACGTGCACTACACGGCGCAGCCGCTCGAACCACCGCTGCTGCCCCTGACCGGCGAGCCGCTCGACATGTCGCTGTGCAGCCTGCGCAGCATGTCGCCACTGCACCTGCAATACCTGAAAAACATGGGCGTGACCGGCACCCTGGTGTGTTCTCTCGTGCGCGAGGGCCAGCTCTGGGGCCTGGTCGCGGCGCACCACTACAGCCCGCGCAACCTGAGCCTGTCGATGCGTGCAGCGGCCGACCTGCTGGCCGAGGTCGCGAGCACGCGCCTGAGCGCGATCGAGAACTACGCTCACGCCCAGGTCGCGCTGATGGTGCGCCGGCTCGAACAGCGGCTGGTCGAAGCCACATCGACCGAAGGCGACTGGCGCCACGCCCTGTACCGCAACCCCCGCACGCTGCTGCAGCCGCTCGAAGCCACCGGCGGCGCGCTGTTCCACGACGGCGAGATCCTGACCTCGGGCGAGGTGCCGTCGACACCGGAGCTGCGGGCCCTGCTGGAGTGGGTCGACCGCCAGGCGTCGGACGGCCCCTTCAGTTGCTCGTCGGTCGGGCAGGCGAACCCGGCGCTCGATTCGCTGACGCCGACCGCGAGCGGTGTGCTCGCGGTGCGGCTGTCGACGGCACGCCCCGACTTCCTGATGTGGTTCCGCAAGGAGCAGATGCTGACCGTGACGTGGGCCGGCGACCCGACCAAGCCGATGGTGAGCGACAGCCCGCTGGAGCTGTCGCCGCGCCGCTCGTTCGCGGCCTGGTCGGAACTGGTGCGCGGCACCGCGCTGCCCTGGTCGACGACCGAAGTCGCCTTGGCGCGGGCGATCGGCGCCTCGCTCGTCGACATCATCGTGCAGGTGCAGGCGGTGCGGCTGCTGATCGCCGAGCACCAGCTGGCGCAGGTGCGTGCCGCCGTGGCAGGATCGCGCGCCCCGGTGATGGTGGCCGACGCGTCGGGTCGCCTGGTGTTTGCCAACGACGCCGTGGCCAGGCTCCGGGGGGCCGACGGCGCGCCACGGGCCGGACAGGCCGTCGCATCGCTTTTCGTGCAGTCGGCGGGCGTGCAAGACGCGCTCGACGGCCTGCGCGGCTCGCCCCAGGGCTGGCGCCGCGAGTGGGAGCTCCAGCTGGCGCCGCCGCTGCCGGTGGCGGTCCGGGCCGAGATCGTGTTCGGGCGCGATGGCAGCGCGCTCGGCTACATCCTGACGCTGGCCGACTTGCGCGAGGCGCGGCGCGCGGATGCCGCGCGCGTCCACCTTGAAGAGGCCTTGCGCCAGGCCTCTCAAACCGGGGCGGTAAAGGGCGGCCCGGCGCGCGAGGCCGACGAAGTGGTGTCGGCGATCCTCACCAACGCGAGCCTGGCTGCGATGGACATCTCGGATGCGCGCGGCGGCCCGCCCGTGGCACCACTGCTCGAGGAGCTCGAAGCGTCGACCCGCCGCGCCACCGCGCTCTACACCCGTATCCGCACCTTCACACGTTAGCCGGCCGGCGGTGCGGGGCCGCCATGGCGCTGCTGCAGCTCGGTGAACAGCGCCTTGTGCATCGCAAAGCCCCAGCGCGCCTCGGTCACGAGTTCTTCCATGCCCTGCACCGTGACGCTCAGGTTGGCCAGCGCGGCGCGAAACACCCGGCGCAGGCGGGCCACCTCCGCCGGCGGCCCGAACTGGTAGAAGCGCGTGCCTTCGGTGCCCTGCAGCCCGAAACGTGCCGCGACCACCTTCTGCAGCACCTGCCCGCCGTGCAGGTCACCGAGATAGCGCACGTAGGCATGGGCGGCCAGTTGCTGGGGTGCCGCGGCCGAGATCTCGCGCAGCCGCTCGACATAGGCCAGCGCCGCCGGCTCGACCGCAAAATCACGCTGCCACGGACCCGGATGCAGATGATCGAGGTCGCGTGCCAGGCTCGGGCTGCGTCTCAGCGCCGGGGCGCTCAGCGCACCCACGCGGGCCGCCGCCGGGGCCGCGTCGAGTGCGGGTTCGAGCGCGGCGTAGATGCAATGCAGGTTGCGCAGCAGGGCGCAGTACGCGCCGATGCCGATGCGACCGTTCAGCAGTTCGCCCATGACGCCGCTTTGCTCGGCTTCGGCGTGCAGATCCTGGGTGCCGCGCTTCAGGCGTTCGGGCAGCAACGCGGTGTTCAACGGCTCGTTTCCCTGTCAGGTGCTGGACAACCCCGCGGCGATAATGCGCGCCCAATCCTACGCGCGCCTTTCAGCCGCCGAGCGTTCCGATGTCAGAAGGCCCCATCGCAGAGCAGGTCCGGCGCCGGCGCACGTTTGCCATCATTTCCCACCCCGACGCGGGCAAGACCACGCTGACGGAGAAACTGCTGCTGTTCAGCGGCGCGATCCAGATCGCCGGCAGTGTGAAGGCACGCAAGGCCACACGCCACGCCACCAGCGACTGGATGGAGATCGAGAAGCAGCGCGGCATCTCGGTCGCGTCGAGCGTGATGCAGATGGAGTACCGCGGCTGCGTCATCAACCTGCTCGACACCCCCGGCCACCAGGACTTCAGCGAAGACACCTACCGCGTGCT
>DATDER010000242.1:0-2470 GCA_036523095.1 Rubrivivax sp. | reverse complement strand
TGGAACGGCAGCAAGGGCGCGGGCATCGGCTTCGAGCACGACCGGGCGCTGGTCGAGGCGATCCGCGCGGAGACTGGCATTCGCGCCACGACCTCGATCCTCGGCATGAGCGAGCTGTTCGAGGTGCAGGGCATTCGCCGCATCGGCATCGTCACGCCGTACTCCGACGAGTCGCAGCGCAAGACGCTCGATTGCCTGGCGGACGAAGGCTTCGATTGCGTGGCACACGCCCATGCCGGTCTGTCCGACAACCTGTCCTACGCCAGCGTGTCGGCGGAGCAGATCGCCGCAATGGCGCGAGAGGTGGCCAAGAGCCGCCCGCAGGCCATTGTCTGTCTGTGCACCAATTTCCCGGCCGCGATCATGGCCGCACCGCTGGAGGCCGAACTCGGCCTGCCGGTCTACGACTCGACCGCGCTCGGCGTCTGGCATGCGCTGCGCCTGTGCGGCGTCGATTCCCGCCCCGCAGCACCACTCTGGGGCTCGCTGTTCGCCGAGGCAGCGTGATGGGCGAAGGTGCGCTGCTGATCTGCAATGCCCACGTGCTGGCGCTCGACGATGCGCAGCACGAGTGGCCCGATGCTGACTTGGTGATCGACGAGGGCCGCATCGCGGCGGTCGGCCCGGGCGCCGCCGGAGCCTGGACCGGACCGGTGGCACGCCGCATCGACGCCCGTGGCTTGCTGGCGATGCCGGGGCTCATCAATGCGCACTTCCACTCGCCCGGCAACCTGATGAAGGGCAGCCTGCCTGGCTACCCGCTCGAGGTCTTCATGCTGCACGAGGTGCCGCCGCTGGCGCCCAGCGGCGACAGCGGCCGGCTGGCCTATGTGCGCACGATGATCGGCGCGCTCGAGATGCTGCGCCGGGGCATCACGGCCGTGCACGACGACGCTTACCATGTGCCCATCGCGACGGTGGATTCGGTCGACGCGATCATGCAGGCCTATGCCGACGCCGGGATCCGCGCCACGGTGGCGATCGACCAGCCGAACGTCGTCGAGTACGAGAAGTACCCGTTCCTGGCCGAACTGCTGCCCGAGGCCGATCGCCTAGCGATGGACGCGGCGCCGCGCCAGAGCACGGCCGAACTGCTGGCCCTGTATGCCCACCTGATCGAGCGCTGGCATGGCGCCGAAGGCGGCCGCCTCGCCGCGGCGGTGTCCTGCTCGGCGCCGCAGCGCGTCACCGACGATTACTTCGCCGGTCTGTCGGCATTGTCGAAGCAGCACGACCTGCCCTTCAACATCCACATCCTCGAAACCCGGCTGCAGCGCGTGCTCGGCGGCCTGAAGTACGGCAAGTCCCTGGTACGGCATGTGCACGACCTGGGCTTCCTCGATGAACGCATGATGGTGATTCACGCCATCTGGATCGACGACGACGACGTTCGCCTGCTCGCCGAGTCGGGATGCACCGTCGCCCACAACCCGGTCTGCAACCTGCGCCTGGGCAGCGGCGTGATGCCGTACGCCAAGCTGCGCGAGGCGGGGGTGCCGATCTGCCTGGGCAGTGACGAGATGAACACGGACGACTCGGTGAACCTGTGGTTTGTCGCCAAGACCGCTGCACTGCTGCACAGCCTGTCCACGCCCGACTACCGCCAATGGCCGCAACCGGCCGAAATGCTCACCGCGCTGACGCGTGGCGGCGCGCGTGCGATGCGGTGCAGCGATCGCCTGGGCCAACTCGCGGTCGGATTCGACGCCGACATCGCCTTGCTGGATCTGGACACGGTGTCCTTCACGCCCCTGAACGACCTGTGCCGGCAGCTGATCCATTGCGAAGACGGCAGCTCGGTGCGTATCACCATCGTCGCCGGCCGCGTGGTCTACGAAGGCGGACGCATCACGACCGTCGACGAAGCCGCCCTGCGCGCCGAGATGCGCGAGCTGATGGCGGCCAGCCGCGAGCAGACCGCGCTTGCCGCCAAGGAAGCCCTGCGCCTCGAGCCGTACTACCGAGAAATGTTGCAACGTGCCGCGTCTGTCGACGTCGGCATGAACCGCTGCTTGAACTGAACCCACCCTCAACCCCCTGGAGTCCTGCCATGAGTGTCCGTGTTTGCCTGTCCTTGCTCGCTGCCGCCAGCCTTGCCCTGCCGATGGCCGCCAGCGCGGCCGACCCGACGGCGATGCGTATCGCCGGCAACTTCTCATCCAACACCAAGCATGTCGACGACATCGAGAAGCCATTCTTCACCGCGCTGCCCAAGCTGATGGGGGCACCGATCGCCATCAACTACAACCCGATGGATGTCGTCAATGTGCAGGCCGCCGACGCGCTGCGCCTGCTGCGTTCGGGCACCTTCGACGTGATGAGCGTGCAGATCGGCATGGCCTCGCGCGACGACCCGTTCTTCGAGGGCATCGACCTGATCGGTGTGTCGACCAACATGAAGGACCTGCGCCAGGCCGTCGACGCCTATCGCGAGGTGTTCGACCAGCGCCTTCAGGCGCGCTTCAAGGCC
>DATDER010000241.1:0-7941 GCA_036523095.1 Rubrivivax sp. | reverse complement strand
GTGCCGTGATGGAGGTGCTCGAGAACGATGCCGGGCGTGCGGCGGCGCTGCGCTCGCACATCGAAACGCTGCTCAACACACGCCAGCTGGTCGGCTTCTTTGCCGACAGTGGCGTGCTGCCGGTGACCGGCTTTTTTACGGAGCTGGGGCGCATCGTCACCGACCGCCTCCTGCCGGATCTGCCCGACGCGCAGGATCTGCGCGGCGCGATGCGCGAGGTCTTCCACGAGCCGGGAGACTGGCGCTGGCTGGCACGGCTGCCGCCCGAGTTGCCGGCGCGCTTGTGGCGCGTCCTTGCGCGCGGTGCAGGCGCGGGCGAGAGCACGATGCCCTTGAAGCACGCCGTGGACCAGATGCTGGAGGCGTTGCTGGTGCTCGGTTACCGCGTCGGTGGTCTCGACGTGGCGGGGGAGTTCGGTTCGCTTGGCAGCGAGTTTGCAGGCTACGCGGCGAGATTTCGCGGGCTCGCCGGATCGACCCAGCGCTTCGTCGACAGCCAGCGCAGCCAAGTGCCGCAGGACAGCAAGGAACTGCAGGTCATGGCCGCGCAATGCAGCGAGGTTCTGCAACGCGCGCACCGCACCGCCCTGCGCCGAGGCACCAGCCTGCGCATGACGTACACCTTGCGGCGTACCGAGCAGAGCCTGCAGCGCCTGCTCGACCTGGCGCAACTCGTCGACGTCGCTGGCGAGGCGGCGCAAGGCCAGCCGGCCCGCGTCCGCCTGCAGACGCTGCAGCACCTGTCGGCGCTGGTGCACGAGGCACTCATCGCCGACAGCCAGCGCCGCAGCGTGTCCACGCACCTCGACAGCGGCCTCGCGATGCTGGCCTTGCGTGTCACCGACAACGCCGCCAAGACCGGCGAGCATTACATCGCCGAGAGCCGCGCGACCTACTTCGGGATGTGGCGCTCGGCCATGGGTGCGGGCCTGATGATCGGTGTCATGGGGCTGGTGAAGGCCCTCGCCGGGCAACTGCCGGGATCGCTCGCCTTCCACGCGCTGATGAACTGCCTGATCTACGGCGGCGGCTTCGTCCTCATCTACATGCTGCATTTCACGGTCGCGACCAAGCAGCCGGCGATGACGGCGCAGACCATCGCCGGCTACCTCGGCCAGGCGGATCATGGGCGCCTGGCCGACCTCGACCGCGTCGTCGACCTGGTGGCCGGGGTCGTGCGCACGCAAGTCGCCGCGATCCTGGGCAATGTCCTCCTTGCAGTGCCCACCGCCGTCGCCCTGTTCGTGGCCTGGAACGGGCTCTTCGGCACCCCGCCGATGGATACCGGCAAGGCCGACTCGATGTTGTCGCAACTGGACATTGCGAGCTGGGCGCTGATGTACGCGGGCTTCGCCGGCGTGTTCCTCTTCCTGGCGGGGGTGATCAGCGGCTACTTCGACAACAAGGCGAGCTACACCCGAATCGGCGAACGCATCGCGCGCCTGCGCTGGCTCCACTGGCTGCTCGGCAGCCGGCGCGCCGGCGCGGTCGGCGAGTACATCGAGCAGCACCTGGGCGGCCTGACGGGCAACTTCCTCTTCGGCTGCATGCTCGGCACGGCGGGCACGGTCGGCATCATCCTCGGCCTGCCGATCGACGTGCGCCACATCACGTTGTCTGCCGCCAATGTGGGCTACGCCTGGGCCGCCTACGGCTTCGACCTTCCCTGGCAGACGCTCGCCTGGGCAGCGTTCGGGGTGGCGCTGATCGGGTTCATGAACCTGACGGTGAGCTTTCTGCTCGCACTGCGGATGGCCCTGCGTGCGCGCGGCGTCTCGCTGAAGCAGAGGGGGGAGTTTCGGCGCCGCCTGTGGCTGCGCCTGCGGACGGCGCCCTCGACCTTCTTCACCGCGCGCGGGCTGGAGTAGCCGCTGGACGCGCCAGCGTCCACGGGCTATCGTCAGCCCGGGCTGGACAAGGGGCCGTTCGCATGCGCAAGACCGTCAAGTCGATGGTGGACGAAGCCACCGCCGCCATCACCACCTTCAGCATCGAAGAAGCGCGTGCGCTGCACGGGCGCGACGACGTGCAGTTCATCGACATCCGCGACGTGCGCGAACTCGAACGCGAAGGTGTGATCCCGGGCGCTTTCCACGCCCCGCGCGGCATGCTCGAGTTCTGGGTCGACCCCGAGTCACCCTACTACAAGCCGGTCTTCGCGCCGGGCCGGCAGCTCGTGCTGTTCTGCGCTGCGGGCTGGCGCTCGGCGCTCGCGACCCAGACCCTGCAGGACATGGGCGTGCCGCAGGTGAGCCACATCGGCGGCGGCTTCACGGCCTGGAAAGCGGCCGGTGCGCCGGTCGCGGACAAGGGCCGCAAGGCTTGAGCGCCGCGAAGGCCGGCCGCCCGGGTCGATAGAATTGACGTTAACGTAAACGTCAACCTGTGCCGCACGTGCCGGTGCGGTGACAACGAGGAGACCCACCGCATGCCGACGCTCACGTCGAAGCTGAACCCGCGCAGCGAGGCGTTCAAGGCCAGCGCCGCCGCGATGCGCTTGCTGGTGGACGATCTGAACGCCCGGCTGGCGCAGATCGCGCTCGGCGGCGGCGAGGGTCCGCGCGCCAAGCACCTCGCGCGCGGCAAGCTGCTGCCGCGCGACCGCGTCGAGATGCTGCTCGACCCCGACACGCCCTTCCTCGAGATCGCGCCGCTCGCCGCGCTCGACATGTACAAGGAGCGCGACGGCAAGGACGCCGCGCCCGGCGCCGGGGTCATCGCCGGCATCGGCCGCGTGAGCGGCGTGGAGTGCGTGATCGTCTGCAACGACGCCACCGTCAAGGGCGGCACCTACTACCCGATGACGGTGAAAAAACACCTGCGCGCCCAGGAGATCGCGCGCGAGAACCGGCTGCCGTGCATCTACCTGGTCGACAGCGGTGGCGCCAACCTGCCGAACCAGGACGATGTCTTCCCCGACCGCGAGCACTTCGGCCGCATCTTCTACAACCAGGCCAACCTGTCGGCCCAGGGCGTCCCGCAGATCGCGGTCGTGATGGGCTCGTGCACGGCCGGCGGGGCCTACGTGCCGGCGATGAGCGACGAGACCGTGATCGTCAAGAACCAGGGCACGATCTTCCTCGCCGGCCCGCCGCTGCTGAAGGCCGCCGTGGGCGAGATCGTCAGCGCCGAAGACCTGGGCGGCGGCGACGTGCACACCCGCCTGTCGGGCGTGGCCGACCACCTGGCCGAAAACGACATGCACGCATTGGCGATCGCCCGTGCCAGCGTCGCGAATCTGAATTGGCGCAAGAGCGAGCAGCTGCGCCTGACCGAGCCGCGCCCGCCGCTGCTCGACCCTGCCGAGCTGCACGGCGTGATTCCCACCGACGCGCGCAAGCCCTTCGACGTGCGCGAGATCATCGCGCGCATCGTCGACGGCAGCGAGTTCGACGAGTTCAAGGCGCGTTACGGCGCCACGCTGGTGACCGGCTTTGGCCACATCGAAGGCCAGCCGGTGGGCATCGTCGCCAACAACGGCGTGCTCTTCAGCGAAAGTGCGATGAAGGGCGCGCACTTCATCGAGCTGTGCTGCCAGCGCCGGGTGCCGCTGATCTTTCTGCAGAACATCACCGGCTTCATGGTCGGCCGCAAGTACGAAGCCGAAGGCATCGCCAAACACGGCGCCAAGATGGTCACCGCGGTGGCCACGGCCACGGTGCCGAAGTTCACGGTCATCATCGGCGGCAGCTTCGGCGCCGGCAACTACGGCATGTGCGGGCGCGCGTACTCGCCGCGTTTCCTTTGGATGTGGCCCAACGCGCGCATCAGCGTGATGGGTGGCGAGCAGGCGGCGAGCGTGCTGGCGACGGTGCGGCGCGACGGCATCGAAGCCAAGGGTGGCAGCTGGAGCGCCGACGAAGAAGCCGCGTTCAAGCAGCCCATCCTCGACCAGTTCGAACACCAGGCGCACCCGTACTACGCCAGCGCCAGATTGTGGGACGACGGTGTCATCGACCCGGCCGACACCCGGCGCGTACTCGCGCTCGCGATCAGTGCGAGCCTGAACGCCCCGATCCCAGAGAGCCCGAAGTTCGGTGTTTTCCGGATGTGATGTGAAGTAAGTGCGTAACGTGGACAGTCTGTACTTCAGCCCCGAACAAGACCTGCTGCGCGAGCAGGTCGAGCGTTTTGTCGCGCGGGAAGTCGAGCCGCACGCGTTGGCCTGGGAAGACGCCGGGTTCACCCCGCGCGAGGTACTGCGCAAGATGGGCGCGGCCGGCATGCTGGGCTTGATGTACGCGCCAGAACACGGTGGCGCCGGTGCCGACGCATTGACCAACCTGGTCTTCGCCGAAGCCTTGTCCACCAGCACCTTCGGCGGCTTCATCGTCACCGTGCTCGTGCACACCGACATGGCCAGTCCGCACCTGCACCATGGCGGCACGCACGCGCAGCAGGCGCGCTGGATGCCCGGCATCACGAGCGGCCGGACCATCACCGCGGTCGGCATCACCGAGCCGGGCGCCGGCTCCGACGTCGCCGGCTTGCGCACCACCGCAAAGCGCGACGGCGAGCACTGGGTGCTCAACGGCAGCAAGCTCTTCATCACCAACGGCGTGCACGCCGACCTGTATTTCATCGCCGCGCGCACCGGCAGCGCGCGGCACGCGATTTCGATCTTTGCGGTCGAGAAGGGCACGCCGGGTTTCAGCGTCGGGCGCCAGCTGGAGAAGACCGGTTGGCTGTCGTCCGACACCGCCGAGCTGCACTTCGACGACTGCCGGATCCCGGCGGGTTACCTGCTCGGCGCGCAGGACCGCGGCTTCCATGCCGTGATGAAGAACTTCCAGACCGAGCGCATCGCACTCGGCGCGATGGCCGTGGGCCATTGCCAACAGGCCTTGAGGCTAGCGCTCGACCACGTGCGTTCACGCCCCGCCTTCGGCGCCACCTTGTGGGACAAGCAGGCCGTGCGCCAGCGCATCGCGATGCTCGACGCCCGCACCCGCGCGGCGCGCCAGTACCTGCACCACTGCGCCTGGCGCGTGACGCAGGGTCACGATGTGGTCCAGGACGTCTCCATGTTGAAAGCACTCACGGGCGAACTCGTCAACGAAGTGACACAAGGCTGCCAGCAACTGCACGGCGGCATGGGCTACATGCGCGGCACCCCAGTCGAGCGCCTCTGGCGCGACGCGCGTGTACTGTCGATCGGCGGCGGCGCGACCGAGGTCATGCTCGATGAAGCGGCCAAGCGCTACTGAACTGCCCCTCGCCGACGTCGAGATCCGCCCGCTGGCGGCGCGCGACTCGCTCGAGGCGCTGACCGAACTGCTGCGCCGCGCCTACGCGCCGCTGGCCGCGGCGGGCATGAACTTCACCGCCGCCACGCAGACGTCGGAAGACACCGCGCGCCGGGCGGCGGAAGGGCAGTGTCTTGTCGCGATCTGGAACGGCAAGGCGGTGGGCACGATCACCGTGGCCGGTCCCTACGACCAGGCCAGCGCCCCGTGGACCGCACGGGCGCCGTGGTTCCGCGACCCCGACACGGCGCATGTGCACCAGTTTGCGGTCGACCCGGCGATCCAGGGCCGGGGCATCGGTCGCCGCCTCGTCGCGGAGTGCGAGCAGTGGGCACGCGACCGTGGCTATCGCCGCATCGTGCTCGACACCGCCGAGCCGGCGAGCCGCCTGCGCGCCATGTACCGCCGGCTCGGTTTTGCCGATGTCGGCCACGCGCAGTGGGAAGGCAAGACCTACCGCAGCGTGATCATGCGCAGATCGCTCTGGACTTCGCCGCTGCGCACCCACCTGTCGACGATGGCACGCTACAACCAATGGGCGACGCAGCAGCTCTTCGACCATGTCGACGCGCTGCCCGAAGCCGACTACCGGCACGACAGCGGGCTGCCTTTCAAGAGCGTGCACGGCACGCTCAACCACCTGCTGGTGGGCGAGCACCTGCTTTGGTTCCGGCGTTTTGCCTTCGACGAGTCGCCTGCGCTGCGGCTCGACCACGAAGCCGAATCCGACCGCTACCGCCTGCGCGACCGCCTGCTGGCGGGCGCCGCGGCGTGGCTGCCGCTGCTCGACGACTGGCCGGAAGACCGCCTGGCCGGCATGCTGCGCTACAAGCGGACGACGGGCGAGCGTGTGAGCCTGCCTTTCGCCGCTACGCTCGCCCATGTGTTCAACCACGGCACGCACCACCGCGGGCAGGTCACGGCGGCAATCACCGCCATGGGGCATCGCTGCCCGGAGATCGACCTCGTCTGGATGCTCCAGGCCGAAGGCAAAGCCGGACAAGAGGTGCCCCAATGACCACACTGGAGATCCACCGCCCGACGCCGCACGTGGCCGAGGTCTGGCTCAACCGCCCTGACGTGCGCAACGCCTTCAACGACGGCGTGATCGCCGAGCTGACGGCCGCGTTCCAGACCTTGGGCGCCGAACCCCATTTGCGCGTGATCGTGCTCGGCGGCCGCGGCAAGGCTTTCTGCGCCGGCGCCGACCTGTCGTGGATGCGTGCGATGGCCGGCTTCGACTGGGCGCAGAACCGCGCCGATGCGCAGGCGCTGGCCGAGATGCTGTGGACGGTCTACAGCTGCCCGCTGCCGGTCGTCGGCCGCATCCATGGCGACTGTTATGCCGGCGGCCTCGGCCTGGCGGCGGTCTGCGACGTGCTTGTGGCCGCCGAAAGTGTCCACTTCTGCCTCAGCGAGGCGCGCCTGGGACTGCTGCCAGCGACGATCGCGCCCTACGTCGTCAAGGCCTTGGGCGAACAGGCTTCGCGGCGCTACTTCACCACCGCCGAGCGTTTTGATGCCGCGCGCGCCAAGACGCTGGGCTTTGTCCACGAGGTGGTGCCGGCCGAAGAACTCGATGCCACCGTCGCTGCCATCGTCGCCACGCTGGTTGCCAATGGCCCGGCCGCGGTGAAAGCCTGCAAGCGCCTGGTGCAAGACGTGGCCGGCCGCCCCATCGACGCGGCGCTGCGCGACGAGACCGCGCGCCGCATTGCCGACATCCGCGCCAGCGCCGAAGGGCGCGAAGGTGTGCAGGCTTTTCTCAACAAGCGCGAGCCGGGCTGGCGATGAACCTCGACACGACCCAACTCATGGCGATCGCCGCGGCGCTCGGCTGGGCCAGTGGCATGCGGCTGTATGCAGTGGTCTTCCTGACCGGGCTGGCCGGCTTCTTCGGCTGGGTGCCGCTGCCCGACGGGCTGAAGCTGCTGCAGAACCCGATCGTGCTCGGGGCGTCGGGGCTGATGCTGGCGGTGGAGTTCTTCGCCGACAAGATCCCCGGCCTGGACACCTTGTGGGACGCCGCACACACCTTCATCCGCATCCCTGCCGGCGCGGCGCTGGCGGCGGGTGCTTTGGGCGGCCTGGGCGGCGACTCGGCCGCCTGGGCGACTGCGGCGGCCTTGATGGGCGGCACGCTCGCGGCCGCCTCGCACACCGCCAAGGCCACCACGCGGGCGGCGGTGAACACGTCGCCGGAGCCGTTCTCCAACATCGGCCTGTCGCTCTTGGGCGATGCCGCGGTGCCGACGATGCTGTGGCTGTCGTGGGAGCACCCGATATGGTTCTTCGGCGCGCTCGCGGTGGCCTTGGTGCTGGCGCTGGTGCTGACGGTCGTGCTTTTCAAGTACCTGCGCGCACTGGTGCGGCGCTTCACCGGTTCGCCGCAGGCGGCCACCTGACACGGGAGCGACGATGTTCAAGAAGATACTGATTGCCAATCGCGGAGAGATCGCCTGCCGTGTGGCCGCTACCGCACGGCGCCTCGGCGTCAAGACCGTCGCCGTGTACTCCGACGCCGATGCCAACGCACGCCACGTGCAAGCCTGCGACGAGGCGGTGCACGTGGGCGGCAACGCGCCGCGCGAAAGCTACCTGCGCTGGCAGCGCATCATCGATGCGGCCCAAGCCACCGGCGCGCAGGCGATCCACCCCGGCTACGGTTTCCTGAGCGAGAACGAAGCCTTCGCCG
>DATDER010000240.1:0-8988 GCA_036523095.1 Rubrivivax sp. | reverse complement strand
CGGCTCGGTGAGCGCGGCGGCCACGGCCGGCATGTCCTGCGGCATCGCGATCAGGCTGGCGGCCGGGATGCTCATGTACTCGGCGTAGGCGCCGGGGCGTGTCATGCCGACCATTGTGCGGTTTGCACACAGGTTGTTGCGGCCCTGGACGCAGTATTCGCAGCTACCGCAGGTGATGAGCGGGTTGCCGGTCCAGCGCGTGCCGGGCTCGAAGCCGCGCGCGGCCGACTGCGCAATCGCGCCGACGAACTCGTGGCCGAGTACGAGCCCGGGCTGGCGCCGCGGGTCGTGCCCGTGCCAGGCGTGCATGTCGGAGCCGCAGATGCCGACGGCTTCGATCTTGAGCACGACTTCGCCGTCGACCAGCTCGGGCGTCGGGCGATCGAGCCACTGCATTTCGTTCGGTTGGGTGTAGACCAGGGCTTTCATGGCGTTTCTCGTTCGGGGGATGCGGTGTCGTGGATCGCCAGGCGCAACAGCTCGACCATGCGGTCGATGTGGCTCGGCGTGCTGATGAAGGGCGGCGCCAGCACCAGCGTGTCGCCAGGGGCGCGTGTGAGCAGACCGCGATCGAAGGCAGCGGCCTGGACTTGCGCACCCCGCTCGCCCGGCGCACCCGGCCGCGCAGCCAGTTCGATGCCGGCGGCGAGGCCGATGTTGCGCACGCTCACCACACCCGGCGCGTCGGCCAGCGAATGCACCGCGGCTTCGAAGTGCGGTGCGAGTTCGCGCACGCGCGCGGGCAGGCCTTCGTCTTCGAGCACGTCGATCATCGCCAGCCCCGCGGCGCACGCGAGCGGGTGGCCGGAGCAGGTGTAGCCGTGCATCAGCTCGGCCAGGTGCTTCGGTCCGCGCATCACGGTGTCGTGCACGGCGCGGCTGACGATCACACCCCCCAGCGGCGCGGCGCCGTTGCTCACCGTCTTGGCGAACAGGATCATGTCGGGCACGACGCCCAACGCCTGCGCTGCGAACATCGCCCCGAGGCGGCCGAAGCCGGTGATGACCTCGTCGAAAACGAGCAGCAGGCCATGGCGGGTGCAGATCTCGCGCAGCCGTTGCAGGTAACCGACGGGCGGCACCAGCACGCCGGTGGAGCCTGCGACCGGCTCGACGATGACGGCGACGATATTGCTGGCACCGTGCAGCGCGACGATGCGCGTTTCCAGCTCGTCGGCCATCTCCGCGCCGGCGAGCGGCTGCCCCCTTACGAACGCCTGGGTCGGCGCGTCCCAGGTCGATCGCAGGTGGTCGGCGCGCAGCATCGCGCCGCCGAAAGCACGCCGGTTGTTCGTCATGCCGCCGACCGAGATGCCGCCGAAACCCACGCCATGGAAGGCGCGTTCACGGCCGATGAACAAGGTGCGTTGGCCTTCGCCGCGCGCCTGTGCGTACGCGAGCGCGATCTTCAGGGCGGTGTCGCAAGCCTCGGAGCCGCTGTTGACGAGAAACACGCGGTCCAGGCCCGGCGGCGCCAGCGCGGCGATGCGCTCGGCGAGTGCAAAGGCGCCCGGGTGGCCGACCTGGAAGTTCGATGCGAAATCGAGCGTGTCGATCTGCCTTTTCATCGCTTCGGCGATCCTCGGGTGGCGGTGGCCCGCGCCGACGCACCAAAGGCCCGATGTACCGTCGAGCAGTTCGCGCCCGTCGGCCGTGCGGTAGGCGATGCCCTGCGCCGAGACCACCAGCCGCGGCGCGGCCTTGAACTGGCGGTTCGGCGTGAACGGCATCCAGAAGGCGTCGAGTGCGGGCATCGTGTTCATCGTGCGGAAGCAACTGTCGTGTTCGCCACGGGTCTCGGCTCAGCGTTGGCGCGGATGGTCCGGCGGGACCGCCGGCACGAACGGCAGGCGTCGCTTCGCCTTCGTGGCGGTGGTGTTGGGATCGACCGCGCCGCGGACGAACTGCCGCGAGGCGTCGTTCACAGGCTGGTAATCCCAGGCGGACCACCGGCCCTGCAGCAGCGCCTCCTGGGCGAACAGCCGGTGGCGCTGCGATTCGAGCACCTTGCTTTCGATCGACGCATAGTCCCATCGCGTGTGGACCTCGGCATGCATCGCCTGCTCGACCGCGGCATGCGCCGGCCGTCCCGCGAGGTCGGCGAGTTCGTCTGGATCGCTCTTCAGGTCGAACAGCATCGGCGGGTCGTTCCGGCAGTAGACGTACTTGAAGCCGTCGCGCAGCAGGATGCAGGCGGGTGCGTACACGCCTTCACCGAGGAACTCGATGCGTGTGGTGTCCTCGCGGCCCGAGTTGTCGCCGTGCAGCATCCCGGCGAGGCTGACGCCGTCCAGCGCGTCGATCGCGGCCACGCCCTTGCCGTCGGTCGCCAGATCGTTGAAGGTCGGCAGCAGGTCGAGCAGCGACACGGCCTTCTCCTCCCGGTGGCCGCGCTTCACGCCCGGGCCGCTGGCGATCATCGGCACGCGCACCGACCACTCGAACGGCTGGAACTTGAACCACGACCCGCGCTCGCCCAGCATCTCGCCGTGGTCCGCGATGACGAACACGTGGGTGTTGTCTGTCGCTCCGATCCGGTCGAGGACGCCGAGCAGCCGGCCGACCAGCGAATCGAAGTAGGACGTCATCGCGTAGTACGCGTGCCGTGCCGTGCGGACGTTGTCCTCGGAGATGTCGTGCTCGTCGGCGCGGATCGTCAGCGCATAGCGCTGCGACCACGGATCGCGCTGCTCGAACGGGATGAACGGCACGCGCGGCAGATCGATCTTGTCGTGGTCGTAGAGCTGCCAGAACTCCTTCGTCGTGATGAACGGGTTGTGCGGGTGCGTGAACGACGCCCAGAGGAGGAAGGGCCGCTGGTCCTCATCGCGCGCCCGGTCGAAGAGCCATTGCTCGGCGTGGTAGGCGACGTGTTCGTCGTAGTCGATCTGCAGGTTGCGCTCGCAGAGTCCGGCCTCGACGATCGAGCGCAGGCTCATTCTGGAAGGCGAGTACGGCTCGTCGGTCTTCGTCCAGTCCGCGGTCCACCCGAAGTCGGACGGATAGATGTCGGTCGTCACCCGCTCCTCGAACCCGTGCAACTGGTCGGCGCCGATGAAGTGCATCTTGCCCGACAGGCACGTCCGGTACCCCTGTCGGCGCAGGTAGTGGGCGATCGTCGGCGTGGAGGACGGGAACTCCGCCGCGTTGTCGTAGACACCCACCGCCGACGACATGCGCCCCGTCTGCATCGATGCGCGCGACGGCGCGCAGACCGGGTTGTTGCAGTACGCGTTGACGAAGGTGACGCCGCGGTCTGCGAGCCGGCTCAGGTTCGGGGTGATGACCAGGGGTTTGCCGTACATCGGCAGAACCTTGGCAGTGAGTTGATCGGCCTGGATGACGAGGATGTTCGGGCGTGACATGCGGTGTCTCCATTGTCCGGGTCACTCGACCTTGATGCCCGCACTGCGGGTGATCTGCACCCAGCGCTGGTGCTCGGTCTTGACGAAGGTCGCGAAGTCGGCGACCGAAGAGCCGACCGCTTCGTCGCCAATGGTCGCCAGCGACTGTTGGACGCCCTCGCTTTTCAGCGCGGCGGATGCGGCGGTGTTGAGCTGCTGAACGATCTCGGGCGAGGTTCCCGCCGGCGCGAACAGGCCGAACCAGGTCACGACGTCCACGCCCGGGGTGCCGGCTTGCGCAAAGGTCGGGACGTCGGGCAGTGCCGACAGTCGCCGATCGCCGGTCACGGCCAGTGCCTTGATCTTCCCGCCGCTGATCAGCGGCATGACGAGCTGCGTGTTGCCGATGATGTAGGACACCTCGCCGGCCATCAGCGCTGTCATCGCCTGCCCGCCGCCGCGGTACGGAACATGCTGCACGGCGATGCCTGCGGCCGACTTGAACAGTTCGCCGGCCACGTGCAGCGCGGTGCCGTTCCCGGTCGATGCGTAGTTGATCGTGCCGGGGCTGGACTTGGCCGCGGCGACGAGATCGCCGACCGTGCCCGACTTGACCTGCGGCCCGACGGCCAGCACCAGCGGGCCTCGCGTCAGCTGACTGATCGGCACGAAGTTGGCGATCGGATCGTAGGGAAGCTTGGGGTAGATGCCGGCCGCGATCGCATGCGTCGCGACCGATCCGAGCAGGATCGTGTAGCCGTCGGGCGCTGCCCGGGCCACGTGCCCGGTGCCAACCGTTCCGCCGGCCCCGGCCACGTTTTCCACCACGACGGTTTGCCCGAGGGTCTTGCGCATCGCCTCCGCCATGGGGCGGGCGACGGCGTCGAGCGCACCCCCGGCAGGGAATGGCACGACCAGCGTGATCGGCTTTGACGCAAACGTCTGCGCCAGGGCGGCGGTGGCCGTCATCGCGAACGCGCAGGCGGCAAAAAGGGCGGGCAGGTTGCGGGTCGTCATGGTCTCGTTTCCTTCGTTTCGACTTCGGGCATTCCATTCACTGGAGGGCGGCACTACCTTGCGGTGAAACCACCGTCGACCATCAGCGTCTGGCCGGTGATGTAGGCCGACGCGTCGCTGGCGAGGAACACGGTGGCGCCGTAAAGGTCTTCGAGCTTGCCGTTGCGGCCGACGCAGGTCTGCGCCGCGTTGCGCTGCGCGAGCTCGGGATCGGCGAACACCGCGGCCGTGAGTGCGGTCGGGAAGAATCCCGGTCCGATCGCGTTGCACGTCACGCCGCGCGCCGACCACTCCTGCGCGATGGCGCGCGTGAGCTGCACCACACCGCCCTTGCCGGCGCCGTAGGGCGCGCTGTGGGCAAAGGCGCGGTAGCTCTGCAACGAAGCGATGTTGAGAATGCGGCCCCAGCCGCGCGCGGCCATGCCCGGCGCCAGCGCTTGGGTCAGAAAGAACGGCGCCGTGAGGTGCAGCGCGATCTGCGTCTGCCAGCTTTGCGGAGTGACTTCGGCGAAGGGCTGGCGCAGGTTCACGCCGGCCGCATTGACGAGGACGTCGATGCCGCCGAGGCGTGTTTCGGCTTCGAGCGCGAGTGCGCGCAGCGCCTCGACATCGGTCAGGTCGGCTGCCAGCCATCGCGCGGCGATGCCCTCGCCTTCCAGCCGCAGCGCGGCCGCTTTCAACTCTGCTTCGCGCCGCGCCACCAACAGCACTTTCGCCCCCGCCAGCCCCAACGCACGCGCCATCGCCTCGCCGATGCCTGAGTTGCCACCCGTCACCAGCGCCCGGCGGCCGGACAAGTCGAACAGGGCCGCCAGCGTCATACGGTCACGGGCTCGCCGCGGTCGAAAGCCTGGCCCGGGAAATACTTGGCCAGCCGGTCGTCGGCGGTGCGCGCGTGCGCCTCCATGCCTTCGAGACGCGAGATGCGCGCGGTGACTTCGCCGATGTCGCGCGCTGCTTCGCGCGTCATCCGCTGCCACGTCAGCGTCTTCATGAACTTGTGCACCGACAGCCCACCGGAGTAACGCGCCGCGCCCTTGGTCGGCAGCACGTGGTTCGGGCCGCTGGCCTTGTCGCCGTAAGCCACGGTCGTTTCTTCGCCGAGGAAAAGCGAGCCGTAGCAAGTCAGGTTGTCGAGCCACCAGTCGAGGTCGCGCGTATGCACCTCGAGGTGCTCGCTCGCGTAGCGGTCGGAGACCTCGACCACCTCTTCGCGGGTGTCGCAGAGCATCACCTCGCCGTAATCGCGCCACGCGCTCGCGGCGGCGTCGCGCGCGGTCGGCGGCAGTTGCTCGATCAGTTGCGGCACCCGCGCCATCACTTGCTCGGCGAGCGCGCGGCTCGTCGTGAAGAGCCAGGCCGGCGACTCGTGGCCATGCTCGGCTTGCCCGACCAGGTCGCTCGCCACGATCTCGGCGTCGGCGCTGTCGTCGGCGATCACGGCGACTTCAGACGGCCCGGCGAAGACGTCGATGCCGACCTTGCCGAAGAGCGCGCGCTTGGCTTCGGCGACGAACTTGTTGCCCGGGCCGACGATCACGTCGGCGGGCTTGCCCGTGAACAGCCCGTAGGCCATCGTCGCAATCGCCTGCACGCCGCCGAGCGTCATGATCACGTCGGCACCGGCGCGGTCGAAGGCGTAGAGCAGGCAGGGGTGGATCGGGCCGCCGCGGAACGGCCCAGAGCAGGCGATGATGGTCTTGACGCCCGCGGCCTTGGCGGTGGCCACACCCATGTAGGCCGAAGCGATGTGGGCGTAACGCCCTGCGGGCGCGTAACAGCCGGCGACGTTGACCGGCAGCACCCGCTGGCCGGCCGTGACTCCCGGGTGCAGCCCGACCGAGAAGTCGGCCACCGACTCGCGCTGCGCCTGGGCGAAGGCGCTCACCTGTGCGATCGCGAAGTCGATGTCACGCCGCACCTGCGCCGGCACCTCGGCGGCGCGGCGGTCGATCTCGGCGCGGGTGAGCACGATGTCGCCACTCCACTGGTCGAGCTGGCTGGCGTAGGCGCGCACGGCGTCTTCGCCATGGGCGCCGATCTCGCCCAGCATCCTCGTCACGACCTCCTGCGCCGTGGCGGTCTCGGTCTCAGGGGTCTTGCTGGCCTTCTTCAGGTAGGTGACGGGCATGGGAGTCCTTTGCAATCGATTACAGCGGTTGATCGAAAGAGGCGACCGGAGTCGCCCGCGCTGCCGCGCCTACTGGGTTCGCGTCGCGAACTCGCGCAGCTTCGGGTCGGCCTGCACACGCTTCATGAAACTGTCGGTGATGAAGTCGGTCGACAGCGGCACGCTCTGGATCGCGCCCGTCCCGCGCATGAAGATCGAGATCTGGCTGAACCACGCGTCCATGTCGGAATTGCCGCGCGAGCGGTCCATCGCCGCCACCTGCTGGCCGAGGTCGAAGGTCGGCCGGGTGTCAAACTCCTTCTTCATCGACGCGTCGGAGATCGACACACCGCCCTGGGCGTAGAACTTCTTCATCATGTCGATCGCCTCGGGCTTGTGCGCGCCCATCCACTTCCAGGCGCGCAGGTAGACGGCGAGGAACTTGGCCACGTTCTCGGGGTTCTGCTCGGCGTATTCACCGCGTGCGATCAACGCACCCGGCACCACGACGCCACCTTCCTTGCCCGAGCACAGCACCTTGGCACCGGCCTTCTCTTCCAGGGTGTAGATGTTGGGTGCCCACAGGCCGGCCAGGTCGGCGTTGTTCGACGACACCGCCGAGATGATCTCGGCCTGGCCCATGTTCTTGATCGTCACGTCGGCCTTGCTCAGGCCGTACTTCTTCAGGCAAGACTGCACCGCGTAGTCGCCGGTCGAGTTGGCCGTGAGCAGGATCGTCTGACCCTTCATCGACTTCGGGTCCTTGACGATCTTGTCGGCCATGTCCTTGCGCACCAGCAGCGCGTTGCCGGCCGATTCGTCGTTCGTGAGGCCGATCGTCTTGATGCCGAAGCGCACATGCCCCAGCACCGCTGGCACCGAGCCGGTGCCGCCGACGTCCCAGCTCTTGCTGGCCACCGCGGCGATCTGCGGCACGCCGGCGGGGAAGGTGCTGAAGACGGGTTTGAGGCCGACTTCGGCCCACCAGTTTTTCTCGGTCGCGACGAAGAACGGCAGCGCCCAGTACAACGCGGGCTGGTAGCTGACCTTGATCTCGGCCAGCGCCGGCTGGGCATGGGCGCCACCGCCGACGGTGAGTGCGGTCAGTGCGGCAAGGGTGAACCTGAGTTTCATTGCAGTCTCCTTCTGTGTGGATCGGGGTCAGTGCAGGTCGGCGCCATGCTGGTCGCGCAGCAGCTTCCAGACATGCGAACGCAGGTGGACGAACGAGGGCTGGTCCATCACGTCTTCGATGCGGTCGTGGCGGTCCCACTGCGCGGCTTCACGGATGCTCTTCACGTCGATGATTTCGCGGATCGTTCCCGGCCGGCCGGTCATGACGACGATGCGGTCGGCCAGGTACACCGCCTCCTCCACCGCATGCGTGATGAACAGCACCGTGCGCGGGTGCTGGCGCGCCAGGCGCACCAGCTCTTCCTGCATCACGACACGCGTCTGCGCGTCTAGGGCGCCGAAGGGCTCGTCCATCAGCAGCACCTTGGGGTCGAGCACGTACGCGCGTGCGATCGCCACGCGCTGCTGCATGCCGCCAGAGAGCTGGTGCGGATAGGCCTTTTCGTAGCCGCCGAGGCCCATCAGGCCGATGTAGTGTTCGATCCGGCGCTTGCGTTCGGCGGCGTCGACGCCGAGCGAGATGAGGCCGAACTCGACGTTGTCCCAGACCGTCTTCCATGGGAACAGCGCAAAGGCCTGGAACACGACCGCGCGGTCGGGTCCCGGCCTGGTGACCACTTCGCGGTCGACGCTGACCGTCCCGCCGGTGGGATGCTCGAGCCCGGCCGCCATGCGCATGCAGGTCGTCTTGCCGCAGCCCGAGGGGCCGACGATGGCGACGAACTCGCGGTCCTGCACCTGCAGGTTGACGTCCTTGAGGGCGACGAATTCCTTGCCGTTCTGGCGGAACACCCGTTGCACGCCGTTGAAGTCGATGATGGCCACGCGCTGTTTCCTTGACTGGTTTTTCAGAGCCCGCGCCGGGTTTCGATCACGGCCTGCACCCGGCGCAGCGCGATGTCGATCAGGATGCCGACGACACCGATCGCGACCATGCCGCTCATCACCGTGGCGGTGGAGACCGCGGCCTGGCCCTTGACCATCAGGTAGCCGACACCGCTCGACGCGACGATGAGTTCAGCCCCCACCAGCGACTGCCAGCCGAGGCCGGCCGAGATGCGCAGCCCGGCCACGATCGACGGCACCGCCGCCGGCAGCAGCACCTGCGTCATCGCGCGCAGGTGGCTCGCGCCGAGCATCTGTGCCGCCTCGATGTACTTGCGGTCGACGTTCTTGGCGCCGCGGTAGGTATTGATCAGGACCGGCGGGAAGGCGCCCATGAAGATGATCAGCACCGGCCCGCCGATGCCGGTGCCGAACCAGAGCGCCGCAAACGGCACCCAGGCGATCGGCGCGACAAAACGCACTGCGTCGAAAGCCGGCGAGACGATGCGGTCGACCCACGGGAACCAGGCCATCAGCAGGCCGAGCGGGATGCCGACT
>DATDER010000239.1:0-14798 GCA_036523095.1 Rubrivivax sp. | reverse complement strand
CCTGCGCCACCAGGGTGACAAGTTCAGCGAATACTTCGACGCCAACACCTACCTGCTGATCACGCGTGCGCTCGACTACTTCGATCCCGCACGGGCCTACGGCGGTGACCTGGCGAAAGCCTTCGCCGTCGCACGCGAGCACAAGTTCCTGCTCGTGAGCTTCACCACCGACTGGCGCTTTTCGCCCGCACGTTCACGCGAGCTCGTCAAGGCCCTGGTCGACAACCGCATCGACCTGAGTTACGCCGAGATCGCCGCGCCGCATGGGCACGATGCCTTCCTGCTCGACGACCCGCGTTACCACGGCGTCATGCGTTCCTACTTCGAGCGCATCCCAACATGAGCGAACGCAAGGACATGGAGGTCATCGCCGGCCTGGTGCCCGCGGGCTCGCGCGTGCTCGACCTCGGCTGCGGCAGCGGCGAGCTGCTGGCCTACCTGCGCCAGCACAAGGGCTGCAGCGGCTATGGCATCGAGATCGATGATGCCAACGTGCAGGCCTGCGTGCAGCGTGGCGTCAACGTGGTCCAGCTCAATCTCGAAGAGGGCCTGGCGCTGTTCGACGACCACAGCTTCGACGTCGTGCTGCAGCTCGACACCCTTCAGCACCTGCGCAACACGCAGAAGATGCTGCAGGAGACGGCGCGGGTGGGCCGCATCGGCATCGTCAGTTTCCCCAACTTCGCGCACTGGCCGAACCGCGTGCGCGTGGCCGGCGGGCGCATGCCGGTGACCAAGGCGCTGCCCTACGAGTGGTACGACACGCCGAACGTGCGCTTCGGCACCTTTGCCGATTTCGAGGTGCTGGCGCGGAAGACCGGGCTCGAGGTGAGCGACAGCTTCGGCCTGCAGGCCGGCGAGGTCGTGCGCCGCTGGCCCAACCTGCTCGCAAGCGTGGCCGTGTTCAAGTTCGAGCGCCGCTGAAGCCGCTCACACCAACCCTGTCCTGGAGTCGATCACGATGACAAACCCTTCCATCGACCGCGGCCTCGCGCTCGTCACCGGCGCCAGCGTGGGCATCGGCGAGGCGGTGGCGCGCCGCCTGGTGGCCGACGGCTGGCGCGTCATCGCCGCTGCGCGCCGGCTCGACAAGCTCGAAGCGCTGGCGCAAGAACTCGGCCCGCGGGTGTTGCCTTTTGCGCTCGACGTCAGCGACCGTGCGGCGGTCGCCGCACTGCCGGCTTCGCTGCCCGAAGGCTGGCGCGAAGTCGACCTGCTCGTCAACAACGCCGGCCTCGCGCTCGGCCTCGGCCCGGCGCAGAAGGTCGATCTCGAAGACTGGGAAAACATGGTCGCCGCCAACGTGGGCGGGCTCATGCGCTGCACTCACGCGCTGCTGCCGGGCATGGTCGCGCGCGCGCGCGGTCACATCGTCAACATTGGCTCGATCGCGGGCGAGTATCCCTACCCGGGCGGCAACGTCTACGGCGCGACCAAGGCCTTCGTGCGCCAGCTCACGAAGGGGTTGAAGGCCGACCTCGCCGGCACGCCCGTGCGCAGCACCGTCGTCGAGCCGGGCCTGGTCGCCGGCAGCGAGTTCTCGAACGTGCGTTTCAAGGGCGACGATGCCCGGGCCGCCGCGGTCTATGCCGGCACCGATCCGCTCGTGCCGTCCGACATCGCCGACGCGGTGTCGTGGGTCGCGAACCAGCCGCCCCATGTCAACGTCACCGTGTTGCAGCTGATGCCGACCTGCCAGTCGCCGGGGCCGGCGATCATCCATCGACGCCCCTGAGGGGCCAGCCCGTTACAGCGCGACGATAAGATTCCGCCCGTCCCTGCAGCGCCACGCGCCGACCCGCCGCCATGCACCCGAACCCGCTTCCATCTGCCGCGTCAGCACCGACACCCGAGCGGCACCTCTCGCGCCGCGAGGCCGCGCTGGCGCTGACGCTGGCGCCCTGCCTGCCGCTCTGGCCCGCTGCCGCGCAGGCCCAGGCGGCCGCGCCGAAGGTGCCGGTCGTGCTCACGGTCAGCGGCAAGGTCAAGAGCCCACCGGGCCGCGTCGACTTCGACATGGCCGCCCTGGCGGCCATGTCCCAGCATCACCACACCACGGCCACGCCGTGGTACCGCGAGGCACGCAAGTTCAGCGGGCCGCTGTTGCGTGACGTGCTGGCGGCGGCCGGCGCGCAAGGCCAGACACTGCGTGCGATCGCACTCAACGACTACCGCGTCGACATCCCGGTCGCCGACGTGCAGCGCTTCGGCGTGATCCTGGCGCGGCTGCTCGACGACCAGCCGATGCCGGTGCGCCAGAAGGGGCCGTTGTTCGTGATGTACCCCTTCGCCGATCACGCCGAGCTTCGCAACGCCGTCTACTACAGCCGCTGCGCATGGCAACTGAAGGCGATCGAGGTGGTCTAGGCGCCACGCGGGCCGGGCGACTCTGGTTGCCGGCGATCGCGATGGTCGTGGCGCTCGCGCTGCTGGCCGCCGGCGTGGTGCAGTGGCGCCAATACCGGCTGCTGAACCAGGCCGTCGGCTACGAGGACGACTACCTCCAGATCAACGTGCAGCGGCTCGAGGGCGAGTACCTGCGGCTGGAACTGGGCTGGCAGCGCGCGCGCCAGGACCCGTCGCTGGCGGTCAATCTCCAGTTGGACTACGACATCTTCGTCAGTCGGGCCGATATGCTGAGCCTGCCACGCACCCGGCGGCTGCTGCCCGACAGCGACGAGGCCGACGCCACGCAGCGGCTGCTCGACACCTTCATCACCAAGGCCGACACGCTGCTGGGGCCGAAGCCCACCCGCGCCCTCACGTCGCAGGCGCTGGCCGAGCTGCAACCCGATCTCGACGCGCTCGGCAGCCCGCTGCGCACGATGTCGCTCGAGGCGAATCACTTCGTCTCGTCACAGGTCGCGCGCCGCAACGACCTCGTGCGCCAGCACACGGTCGTCGGCGCCGCGCTGACCGCGCTCCTGTCGCTGAGCACGATCGGCCTCACCGCGGCGCTGGTGCGCCAGTTGCGCCAGGCCCACCGGCGCCGGCGCGAGCTGGAACAGATGGCCGCGACGCTGCAGGAGGCACGCACCAGCGCCGAGTCCGCGAGCCGCGCCAAGAGCGCCTTCCTGGCCAACATGAGCCACGAAATCCGCACGCCGTTCCACGGCCTGCTCGGCATGCTGTCGCTGCTGAAGGACACGCCGCTCGACGGCCGCCAGCGCGAACACGTCAACACCTCGGTCGACTCGGCAAACCACCTGCTGTCGATCCTGAACGACATCCTCGACGTCTCGAAGCTGGAAAGCGGCAGCCTGCAACTCGCGGCTGAGCCAACCGACCTGCACCGGCTCGTGTCCGAGGTGGACATGCTGATGCGGCCGGCCGCCACTGTGCGTGGTCTCGGCTTCCGGGTCCAGGTCGCGCCCGAGGTGCCGGCGTGGATTCAGGCCGATGCCACACGCTGCAAGCAGGTGCTGTTCAATCTGCTGTCCAACGGTGTCAAGTTCACGCCGCAGGGTTCGGTCGGCCTCGACGTGGGTGTCAGCGACGACGGCTCGATGCTTCGTTTTGTCGTCACCGACACCGGTGTCGGTATCGACGCCGCAGCGCAGGCCCATCTGTTCCGGCGCTTCAGCCAGGTCGACGATTCCGTCTCGCGTCGCTTCGGCGGGAGTGGCCTCGGGCTGGAGATCTCACGCAACCTCGCGCGCATGATGGGCGGCGACATCGACGTGAAGAGCACGCCGGGTGCGGGCGCAATCTTCAGCTTCACGATGCGCCTGGAGGAGGTCCCCGCACCCGAACGGATGCCCGCGGCCGCGGCCACGGCGCTCGACGCGGACCCGAGCGGGGCGCTGCCGCTGCGGGTGCTGGTGGTCGACGATCTCGAAGTCAACTGCATCTACCTGGAGGCAGTGCTGCAGCGCCTCGGCCACGATGCCGAGTTTGCGCGCAACGGTGTCGTCGCGGTCGAGGCCGTTGCCGCGCGGCCCTTCGATGTCGTGCTGATGGACCTGCACATGCCCGAGATGGACGGCATCGTGGCGACGCAGCGCATCCGTGCCCTGCCGGGTGCGGCCGCGGGCGTGCCGATCGTGGCGGTGACGGCGGACGCCTTCGAAGAGACACGCCAGCGCTGCCTCCACGCGGGCATGAACGACTTCCTGGCCAAGCCGGTCGGCATCGATGACGTCAAGCGCATCCTCGCGACGCTGGTGCGACGTGAACCCGCGCCGGGGAACGCGGCCGCGCTCGCACCCGCGCCTCTGCTGGCCGCAGCCCGGCCCGGTGTGCCCGCGTGCGACGACGACGACGTCTTCGATCGCAGCACGATCGAATCGCTGCTCGAACTGATGACGCCGGACCGCTTTGTCTCGATGGCCCGGCAGCAACTGGCCGACACCGAGCAATCCATCGAGGCGATGCGCGCAACGCTGCAACAGCCGAAGCCGCAGCGGGCGCTGCGCCAGCACGCCCACCGGGTGCGTGGCGGCGCGCTCAACTTCGGTTTTTCCGCGCTCGCTCGGGCGGCGGCGGCACTCGAGTCCGGAGCCGACGCGCAGCGTGGGCCTGACGAGCTGGAGGCCCTGTTCGAAGCCCTCGTGGCCAGGGTCGAACCCGCCCGCCGGGCTCTGGCCGACTTCGGCGCCACCGTGCCATGACGACACCCGCGCCATCGGATGGTGGGAACACCATTGGCCCGCTGTCCGGGCTGCGGGTGATCGAGCTCGGCCAGCTCATCGCCGGGCCCTTCGCGGCACGCACGCTGGGCGACTTCGGCGCCGACGTGATCAAGATCGAGCCGCCGCGCGCGGGCGACCCGCTGCGCAAGTGGCGCCTGCTGAAGGACGGCACCTCGGTCTGGTGGCAGGTGCAGTCGCGCAACAAGCGGTCGGTCGTGCTCGACCTGAAGGACCCGGCGGCGCAGGTCCTGGTGCGCCGGCTCGTGCTCGAGGCCGACGTGCTGGTCGAGAACTTCCGCCCCGGCGGGCTCGAAGGTTTCGACCTCGACCCGGCGGCGCTGATGCAGGCCAACCCGCGCCTGATCGTGCTGCGCATCAGCGGCTACGGCCAGACCGGGCCTTATCGCGACAAGCCCGGCTTCGGCGTTGTGGCCGAGGCGATGGGCGGCCTGCGCCACCTGAGCGGCGAGCCCGGGCGCACGCCGGTGAGGGTGGGGGTGAGCATCGGCGACACGCTGGCGGCGCTGCATGGCGTGATCGGCGTGCTGATGGCACTGCAAGAGCGCCAGCGCAGCGGGCAGGGCCAGGTCGTCGACGTGGCGCTGTACGAAGCCGTCTTCAACTGCATGGAAAGCCTGCTGCCCGAGTACGGCGCCTTCGGGGCCGTGCGCGGCCCGGCGGGCAGTGCGCTGCCGGGCATCGCGCCGAGCAACGCCTACCCCTGCAGCGACGGCTTCGTGCTCGTCGCGGGCAACGGCGACAGCATCTTCAAGCGCCTGATGGCGGCGATCGGGCGTGACGATCTGGGTCGCGACCCCGGGCTGGCGGACAACGCCGGACGTGTCGCACGCGTCGACGAGATCGACGCCGCGATCGGCGCCTGGACGGCGCTGCGCACGGTGGCCGACGCGCTGGCGGTGCTCGACACGGCCGAGGTGCCGGCCGGGCGCATCTACACCGTCGCCGACATCGCGGCCGACCCGCACTACGCCGCTCGCGGCATGTTGCAGCAGGTGCAGATGAGCGACGGCAGCACGCTCAGCGTGCCGGGCATCGTGCCCAAGCTGTCGCGCACGCCGGGCGGCCACCACCGCAACGCACCTGCGCTGGGGCAGGACACGCAGGCTGTGCTGGCCGCGCTCGGTGTCGATTCCGGACCTGCTCAACCGTCGTAGGCACACACCCAACTCGAAAGGCGAACCGATCATGAGCACTGGAACCGTGAGACTCCACCGCGTGCTGCGCGCAAAGCCCGAACGCATCTACAAGGCCTTCACCGACGCCGACGCGATGGCCAAATGGCTGCCGCCTTATGGCTTCACATGCAAGGTCCACCACATGGAAGCCCGCGTCGGCGGCAGCTTCAGGATGTCGTTCACCAACTTCACGACGGGCAACGGCCATTCCTTCGGCGGCACGTACCTCGAACTGGCACCGGGCGAACGCATCCGCTACACCGACAAGTTCGACGATGCGAACCTGCCCGGCGAAATGGTGACGACGGTGAGCCTGAAGGCCGTGTCCTGCGGCACCGACCTGGTGGTCGTTCAGGAAGGCATTCCGGCCGTGATTCCGGTCGAGATGTGTTATCTCGGCTGGCAGGAGTCGCTGGAACAGCTGGCGAAGCTGGTCGAGCCCGAGATCCCCGACTGATCGCGCCGCCGGCTACGCGCGCAGCAGGCTTTCCAGGCACTGCTCGCGCAGGCCGTAGAACTGCTTGACCTGCGCCACCTGTGTCCACGCGGCGTCGGCGGCCGCCGGCTGCGGACTGGCGCGCTGGACGGCCAGGATCATCTTGTTCTTGCTCGTGTGTTCGAGCGAGACGAACTCGAAGACCTGGGTGGCGTAGCCGCTGGCTTCTAGCAGCAGCGCACGCAGGCTGTCGGTCACCATCTCGGCTTCCTGGTCGAGGTGGACACCGTGCTGCAGGATCGGGCGCAGCGGGTGCGGGCTCAGCAGTTGCGGGCGGACCTGCTTGTGACAGCAGGGCGCGCACAGGATGACGCTCGCGCCGGCGCGGATGCCGTGGTGGATCGCGTGGTCGGTCGCGATGTCGCAGGCGTGCAGCGCGATCATCACGTCGATCGGCGCGAGCGTGTGGCTGCGCACGTCACCAAGCTCGAAGTGCAGGCCCTGCAGGCCGAGCCGCGTGGCCGCATTGTTGCCGAGCCGCACCATGTCGGGCCGCAGCTCGACGCCGGTCACCTGCGCGTCCACGCCCTTGACCTGGCGCAGCCAGTCGTGCACCGCGAAGGTCAGGTAACCCTTGCCCGACCCGAAGTCGGCGACACGCACTTGCTTCGCAAGCGCCAGCGGCGACGCCGCGAGCGCGTGCGCAAAGACCTCGACGAACTTGTTGATCTGCTTCCACTTGCGCGCCATCGCCGGCACCAGCTGCTGCTGGGCGTTGGTGACACCGAGCTCGGCCAGGAAGGGCCGCGTGATCTCGATCCAGCGCTGCTTTTCGCGATTGTGCGGGGCCGGCGCGGCCGCCGCGGCGTTCGCGTTGCGCGCCGTCGTGAGCGTGCACTGGCCGCGCTTGCCGATCGACAGCTGGGTCGCGACACCCGCCGCCAGCAGGTGGGCGTTGCGGAACGCCGGGCCGAGCAACGCCTGCAGCCGTGCCTCGGCGTCCACCAGCGCCAGGTTCTTGGTCACGTCGCGTGTGGCGTAGCGGTAGACGAAGCACAGGTGGTCCTCGCCCTTGAGCACGATTCGGCGCACCTCCACGCGCTCGAGCCCGGGCTCGGCGCCGCGCGGCTTGGCCAGCACGAGCTTGACGAAGTGGCCGTCCTGCAGACTCTGGCGCAGCAGCGCGAAGAAACGCTCGCGCTCGCCGGAATATGCGGCGGCGGCGCCGGCGAGGTCGGTGGCTGCCGACGTCATGGTGCAGACGCCGCCGCAGCGTCGTCACGGCATTGTTGCTGCAGCGCCGCCCAGCCATCGGCGCCCAGGCGCTGCATCGTGCCGATGTTGGCCTCGAAGATCGTCTCGGCTTCGGGGAAGGCCTCGACCGCGCGCTCGATGCTGTCTTCGCGCAGCAGGTGCAGCGTCGGGTAAGGCGAGCGGTTGGTGGCGTTGCCCAGGTCGTCGTCGGTCGTCCCTTCAAAGCGGTACTGCGGATGGAAGCTGGCGACCTGGATGGTGCCTTCCAGGCCCAGCTCTTCCACCGCGCGGTCGGCGAGGTCGAGAAAGTCGTTGTAGTCGTCGAAGTCGTTCAAGACTTGCGGGTGGATCAGCAGCGTGGTCTCGATCTCGGCCTCCAGTGTGTCCGCCAGACGGCGCAGTTCCTCGAGCAGGTCGGCGAGCAGCGCCTCGGTGTGGCTCGCGTCGCTGACGCGGTAGCGCACCTGCCGCTTGACTTGCGGCGCCTTCGCAAAGGGGCACAGGTTCAGCCCGATGACCACACGGTCCACCCAGGCCTGCGTTTCGGCGAGAGCGCGGGGTGCGTCAGGCGGCGGAGGTCGATTCATTGGAGGTCCGGCGAACAACTCGACACAAACAGGCGCCGGAACAGGCGGCGCGCGGCCGAAGTGTGAGGCCAAAAAGAAAAAGGGCAGGCGCCTGGCGCCTGCCCTTTCCCCCAAAAGCGGCGTGCCGCTTTACTTCTTCGCCGGGGCGCTGGCCTTGGCGGCCGGGGCGGAGGCGGCCGGGGCGGCAGCAGCCTTCTTCGCGGGCGCGCTGGCGGCCGTGGCCGGGGCGCTGGCCTTGGCGGGCGCGGCGGCGGCGTGCGAAGCGGCCGCAGCGTTGAACGACACGGCGGCGAAGGCCGACAGGATCAGGGCGGAAACGAGCTTCTTCAAGGGAACCTTTCAGTTGGGGGAAGGCCCCAGAACGGCCGCCGCGAAGCGCCGGTTGACAGCATCCGGCCTCAGTACTATCCCGGGTCCGCCAAACCGAAGGTGCTCGTGCTCGCGTCCGTTCGATTTGCCCTCGTCCTGCTGGGGGCCCAAGCCGCCTTTTGCACCGGGGCGGCGCCGTACCGCCCGCCGTCCGACCAGCAGGTCGTGGAAACCCTGCCCGCACGCGCCGCCGACCCGCGAATGCGCGAGATGCGCGAGTCGCGCGCGGCGCTCGCCCGCAACCCGCGCGACCTCGACCTGGCGCTGCGCCTGGCGCGGCTGTACTACGCCGAAGTGGCGGCCGAGGGCGACCCGCGTTACATCGGTTACGCCCAGGCCGCGCTCGCGCCTTGGTGGGACGAGCCCGCACCGCCCGCCGAAGCGCGTGTGATGCGCGCGATCCTGCGCCAGTTCAACCACGGCTTCGACGCCGCCAACGCCGACCTCGACGCCGCACTGCAGGCCGACCCCGCCAACGGCCAGGCGTGGGCCTGGCGCGCCGCGATCGCGATGGTGCAGGCCGACTACGCCCAGGCACGCCGTGCCTGCCTCGGGCTGCAGCCGCGGGCCTCGAACCTGATCGGCAGTGCGTGCCGGGCCCAGGTCGACGGCACCACGGGGCAGGCCCCGGCGGCGGCGCTGGCGCTGCGCTCGGCGTTGGCGCGATCGTCCCATGCACCCGCCGCGGAGCGCCTGTGGGCGCTCACGCGCCTGGCCGAGATCGAAGAGCGCCTCGGCGAACACGCCGCGGCCGAGGCGAGCTATCGGCTCGCGCTCGAGCTCGGGCTCGTCGATGGCTACCTGCTCGCCGCCTACAGCGACTTCCTGCTCGACCGCGACCGGCCGCGCGAAGTGCTGGCGCTGTTGAAGGACAAGGGCCGCTCCGACCTGCTGCTGCTGCGCCTGGCCCTCGCCGCCAAGGCCCTGGGCGACCCGGCGCTCAAAGTGTGGGAATCCGAGCTGGCCGCACGCTTCGACGCCGCGCGCCTGCGCGGCGACAGCGTGCACGAGAAAGAAGAAGCGCGATTTGCACTCGCGGTGCAGGGCCAGCCGGCGCGCGCGCTGGTGCTGGCGCAGCAAAACTTCGCGGTCCAGCGCGAGCCGGCGGATGCACGGGTGCTGCTCGAGGCCGCACTCGGCGCCGGACAGCCGGCCGCGGCGGCACCGGCGCTGAAGTGGATGGCCGATGCGGGCATTGAGAGTGCAGTGCTGCGCGGGCTCGAGCGCAAGCTGAAGGGTCCGCCTTGATCGGCGCCGCGCTGCGCCGCGCAGCATTGCTGCTGGCGCTGGCAGTGCCCTCGGCGGAGGCGCACAAACCGTCCGACAGCTACCTGCGCCTCCGCGTCGACGGCGCGACCGTCAGCGGCCAGTGGGACATCGCGCTGCGCGACCTCGACTTCGAGATCGGCCTCGACGCCGACGGCAACGGCGAGATCACCTGGGGCGAATTGCGTGCACGCCACGGCGACATCGCCGCCTACGCGCTGGCGCGCCTGCGCATCGCGGGCGACGGTGCCGACTGCAAGATCAGCACCGGCGAGCAACTGGTCGACCACCACACCGACGGCGCCTACACCGTGCTGCCGCTGCGCGCCGAATGTGTCAAGGCCCCGGTCGCGCTCACGCTGGCCTACACACTCTTTGCCTCGTCCGACCCGCAGCACCGCGGCCTGCTGCGGCTGGACGTGCAGGGCGCCACCCAGACCGGCGTGCTCGGGCCGCAAGCGCCGCAGCAGCGCTTCGAACTCCGGCAGGCGAGCCGCTGGGCGCAGTTCGTCGACTACGTGCGCGAAGGCGTCTGGCACATCTGGATCGGCTTCGACCACATCCTTTTCCTGCTGGCGCTGCTGCTGCCGGCGGTGCTGGTGTGGCGGCGGCCGCGCTGGGAGCCCGCAGGCCGCTTCGGCGCCGCGGGCTGGGACGTGGCCAAGATCGTCACCGCCTTCACGGTGGCGCACTCGATCACGTTGTCGCTCGCCACACTGGGCGTGCTGTCGCTGCCGTCGCGCGGGGTCGAAGCGACGATCGCGGCGTCGGTGGTGCTGGCGGCGCTGAACAACGTGTTCGCGGTCTTCCACGGCCGGCGCTGGATCGTGGCCTTCGTCTTCGGCCTCATCCACGGTTTCGGTTTCGCCAGCGTGCTGGCCGACCTGGAGCTGCCGGCGGGCGCGCTGCTGCTGTCGCTGGTGGGTTTCAATGTCGGCGTCGAGTTGGGCCAGCTGGCGATCGTCGCCGTCTTTCTGCCGATCGCCTTTGCGCTCCGCCGCACGGCCTTCTACCGCCGCGGCGTGCTGGTCGGCGGATCGCTGCTGATCGCCGCCGTCGCCGCGCTCTGGTTCGCCGAGCGTGCCTTCAATCTCGAGCTGGTGCCGTTCTAGACGCGGTGCCTTCCGCGACCTCGAAGGCCAGCGTGAGGAAGCGGCTCTCCCAGCGCTCGGCGTCGGTGGGCGACAGCCGCAGGTCGGTGCCCCGCAGCACCCAGCGCCCCGGCGCCGGTGCCCTCAGGCGCACGCGGCCGTCGGCATCGCTGCGGTGCCAGGTCGCGCCTTGCTCGCTGCGGAGCTCCAGCGCCAGGCCTGCCAGCGGCTTGCCGTCGCGAAGCACCTGGAACACCAGCGGACTGCCGGCGCGGACAGGTCCTTCGCCTGCGTCCAGCAGCACGTCCAGGCCCAGCGGCGCGGGCAAGGGTTCGGTCGTGCCGGCACCGATCTCCACGCGTGCGCTCTTGACGTAACGCTCTTTCCACACGATGCCGCGCGCCTGCAGGCCGGCCCAGGCTTTGCGCGCCGCGGCGGGCGCGTCGATCTCGTCCAGGTAGACCGCGACCTTGGCGGGCTCGATCTCGATCTCCAGCGGCACCAGCTGGGCCCAGCAGCTCAAGCCCTGGGCGGCGGCGCGGCCCCTGCTCGCGGTGCGCAGCGTGAGCGCGGTCGGCCCTTCGCGCAGCGGATCCAGGGCGACCCGGCTGCCGTCGTGCAGGCGGCAGCCGCTGCGCTGCAGGTAGGCGGTGGCGACGCCGGACTCCTGCAGCGGGAACTGGTTGCCGGTGCCGAGTGCCAGCACCGCCTCGCCACCGGCGCGTGAAGGCGCGACCGCAAACCAGGTGTCGTGCGCGTCGGCGCGGGCGGCGAGCAACAGGCACAGCAGGGCCCCGGCGGCGGGTGGGAGGGAGGCAGCAGACAGCATCTCACCTTCTTACGCACCGGCTGCCCGCCCGGATGCGTGAGCGCCATGGCTTATTCTCCGGCCCTCGGCAGCGTGCCGAGCGGATCGATCCACCCCGGAGAGCCCATGAAGATCACCCATGCCCTCGCCGTTTGCGCGGCCGCGCTGCTCGGCGTCGCGGCCTTGCCTGCCCAAGCGGGTAGCCTGGTCACCTCGTCTGCCGCCGGCGGCTCGTCGGCCTCGTCGGCGAGTTCCGCTTCGGTGGGCGCGTCGAGTGACAGCGTGACCAAGACGGCCGCTGCCGACGGCCCCTACCGCATCACCGACGTCGCCGCCGTGCCCGAGCGGCCGGGCACCGTGCGTGTGACGCTGCAAGCGCTCGCCGTCGCCGGCCCGCAAGGCGAATACCAGCTCTACATGCCGCAGCAGGCGCTTGACAAGCACCAGCTCGGCGCCGGCCAGACGATCGTCGCGAGCCCGCGCGCCTACGGCACCGAGTTCGCCGTCGCAGACACCCGCAAGGCGTTTTTCCTCGTCGTCAGCGACGAGTGGGAGCGCGAACTGGCGTCGAACCCCGTGGTGCTTTGACGGGTGCGGCCTGCGCGAACGAGGGCGCAGGTCCTGCACCTTTTACTTCTGCTCGCCCTCTGCGGGCTGCCCTGGGTGGATGCGCGCGCCGGCGCGCTGCGTTACTGCGACTCGCCGGCCGAACTCGATGCGACCCGGCAGGACACGCTGTTCCGCTTCGCCGCCGTCATCAAGACGGCGCTCGACGATTCGGGCCACGGCCTTGCGCTGATTGCCCGCGCCGGCTTCGACCTGAGCCGCTTCGACATGCGCTACTCACACGCCGGCGTGAGCCTGCGTGCCAGCCCGAACGGGCCCTGGTCGGTGCGCCAGCTTTACTTCGACTGCGACCAGAAGAAGCCACGTGTCTTCGACCAGGGCATGTCGGGCTTCGTCACCGGCACCGGCAACCCGGACCTGGGCTACGTGTCGCTGCTGCTGCTGCCCGCAGCGGCGGCGGCGCCGCTCGAACGCGCCGTTCTCGACAACCCGCGTGCGGTGCGCCTCGTCGGCCCCGCCTACAGCGCCAACGCCTACCCCTTCGAGGTGCGTTACCAGAACTGCAATCAGTGGGTCGCCGAGATGCTGGCCGTGGCCTGGGGTGGGCTGGCCGACACACCCGGGTTGCGCACCGACGCGCAGCGCTGGCTGCAGGAGCAGCGCTATGAGCCCGCCAGTTTCGAGGTCGGCAACCCGCTGTTGATGTGGCTCGGCGGGACGCTGCCCTGGCTGCACAGCGACGACCATCCGCGCGCCGACCTCGACGCCCAGCGTTTCCGCGTCAGCATGCCGGCGTCGATCGAGGACTTCGTGCGCGCGCGCTTGCCCGAAGCGACCCGGATCCAGTTCTGCCACGCCGAGCGCCGGGTGGTGGTGCGACGGGGGTGGGTGCCGATCGCGGAGGGGTGTGTCGCCGAGGCGGGGGATACGGTCGTCGCGCTGGACTGATCCGCTCAATCCAGCAGGGGCCCGTAAACAGGCTCGGCCTCGGCAGGCGGCGGGCAGTCCACCCGCCCGCTCGCCACCGTCATCAGCCGCAGGACCCGCCCCGGCCCGGGCCCGACCTGGGTCCACTCGAAGCGCCAGCTCCAGTTGAGATCGGCCTGCGTGCCGGGCGTATTCATCCGGTCCTCGCCCCCCATGCCGAGCACGTCCTGCAGCGGGAACATCACGGTCGTGGCGACCGAGTTGCACGCCGCGCGCAGCATCGCCCAGTGCACGTCGTCGCTGTTGCACGCGAGGTAGGTGCCGGCATAGCTGCGCTCGTGTTCGGGCGCGGTGGCCCACCAGCCGCGGCTGGTGTTGTTGTCGTGGGTGCCGCTGTAGGCCACGCATGCGGGGCTGTAGTTGTGCGGCAGGTACTCATTGGTCGCGTCGTTGCCGAAGGCGAACTGCAGCACCTTCATGCCGGGGAAACCGCAGGCGTCGCGCAGGGCGCGCACGTCGGGCGTGATGATGCCCAGATCCTCGGCCACGATCGGCAGCGGGCCGAGGGCGCTTTCGATCGCGTCGAAGAGCGCCCTGCCCGGGCCGCGGCGCCAGCGCCCTTCGAGCGCGGTCGGGCTGCTGGCCGGGATCTCGTAATACGCGGCAAAGCCGCGGAAGTGGTCGATGCGGAAGACGTCTGCATGGTCGAGCATGCGTTTCACGCGCCGCGCCCACCAGGCGTAGCCTTCTTCGGCCATGCGCTGCCAGTCGTAGAGCGGGTTGCCCCAGCGCTGGCCGAACACGGCCATGTTGTCGGGTGGCACGCCTGCGACCACACGCGGCTGGAACTGCGCGTCGAGTTCGTACAGCTCGGGCCGCGCCCAGCAGTCGGCACTGTGGTGGGCGACGAAGATCGGCAGGTCGCCCATCAGCGCGATGCCGCGTTCGTTGGCGTAGGCCTTGAGGGCCGCGCACTGGGTGTCGAAACACCACTGCACAAAGCGCCAGAACGCGATTTCCTCGGCCTGCCGCTTGCGCGCGACGATCATCGCCGCCGACTTGTGCTGCGCAAACGGCGCCGGCCACTGCCACCACGGCTGGCCGCCGTAGGCCGCTTCGAGCGCCATGAAGAGCGTGTAGTCGTCGAGCCAGTAGGCCTGCGCCGCGCACCAGTCGGCGAGCGCCTGGCGCTCGGTCTCATTGGCGTGCGCCACGAAGCCCGCGGCTGCGGCGCGCAACTGCTGCATTCGCCAGGGCACGACGCGGCCGTAATCCGCACGCCGGGGGTCGAATCCGCCTTCGGGCAGCACCGGCGCCTGCAGCCAGCCGCGTTCGACCAGCGGCTCCAGCGCGACCATCAGCGGGCTGCCGGCAAAGGCCGACACGCTTTGGTAAGGCGAGTTGCCGGGGCCGATCGGTGTCAACGGCAGCACCTGCCACAGCCGCTGGCCGGCCGACTGCAGCCAGTCGACGAAATGGTAGGCGCCGGGACCGAAGTCGCCGATGCCGTGCGGTCCTGGCAGCGAGGTGATGTGCAACACGACGCCCGAGGCGCGTTGGTCGAGATTCATCGGCCGCTTCGTTGCAAGGGGCGCGCCAGGCTCAGGGGGCTGCCCTGCGCGCTCATGCCGGCACGAAGAACACGGTCGCCAGCGGCGGCAGCGTG
>DATDER010000238.1:0-5860 GCA_036523095.1 Rubrivivax sp. | reverse complement strand
TATGCCGACGCGGCGATCCCGGGTTGCGAACGAACGACCTACCGGGTCCTCGGCAACCCGCCGGCGGCACCGCTGGCGGCACAAGGCTTCCACCTCAACATCGTGCAGTGCGAGCCGGGCAAGTCGGCCCCGCTGCACAACCACCTGACACAAGAGGTCTTCGTCGCGCTCAGCGGCACCTGGCAGGTCTTCTGGGGTCCGGAGGGTGAACGCAGCATCGTGCTCGAACGCTGGGACACGATCTCGGTGCCGCCAGGCGTCTCGCGCGGCTTTCGCAACATCGGTCACGAGCCGGCGTGGCTGATGGGCATGGCGAGCGGCCAGGACCCGGGCAACATCAACTGGCCCGATCACGTGCGTGCCGCGGCACGGGCCGCTGGTGTTGAGTTGCCCTGAAATTCAGGCCGCGCCGAGCTGCCGGCGCAGGCCTTCTTCGTCCAACACGGACACACCCAGTTCGTTCGCCTTGTCGAGTTTGCTGCCGGCCTCTGCGCCAGCGACCACGAAGTCGGTCTTCCTCGACACCGAGCCTGCCACCTTGCCGCCCGCGGCTTCGATCAGCGCCTTGGCATCGTCGCGGCTCAGCGTCGGCAGCGTGCCGGTCAGCACCAGCGTCTTGCCGGCGAGCGGTTTCGGGCTCGTGTCCGCGCTGCCATCGCTTTCGCTCCACAGGATTCCGGCGCCACGCAGCTGTTCCACGACCTCGCGGTTGTGCGGCTGGTCGAAGAACGCACGCACGCTTTGCGCCACCACCGGTCCGACATCGTTGACCTCGAGCAGTTGCTCGAGGCTCGCGTCCAAGATGCGGTCGAGGCTGCCGAAGTGCCTGGCCAGGTCCTTCGCCGTCGCTTCGCCGATGTGGCGGATACCGAGCGCGTAGACGAAGCGCGGCAGCGTCGTCTGCTTGCTCGCCTCGAGCGCCGCCACCAGGTTGGCCGCGCTCTTGCCGGCCATTCGGTCGAGCGCCGCCAGCGTCGACAGGCCGAGCCTGTAGAGCTCGGGCAAGGTGCGAATCAGCCCACCGTCGACGAGCTGGTCGACGATCTTGTCGCCCAGCCCTTCGATGTCCATCGCACGTCGGCCGGCGAAGTGCAGGATTGCCTGCTTGCGCTGCGCGGCGCAGAAGAGGCCGCCGGTGCAGCGGTGGTCGTTGCCGCCCTTTTCGCGCAGCACGGCGCTGCCGCAGACGGGGCATTCGCGCGGCATGCGGAAGTTCGGCACATAGGCTGCACGCGGGCCGGGCACACGCCCCACCACCTCGGGGATCACGTCGCCGGCGCGGCGCACGATCACCGTGTCGCCGATGCGCACGCCCTTGCGCCGCAGCTCGAACAGATTGTGCAGCGTGGCATTGCTCACCGTCGTGCCGCCGACGAACACCGGCGCCAGCTTGGCCACCGGCGTCAGCTTGCCGGTGCGGCCGACCTGGATCTCGATGCCGCCCAGCCGCGTCGTCTGCTCCTGCGCCGGGTACTTGTGCGCCACCGCCCAGCGCGGCTCGCGCGACTTGAAGCCGAGCTGCTGCTGCAGCGCGCGCTCGTTCACCTTGTAGACCACACCGTCGATGTCGAAGGGCAGCGCGTCGCGCTGCGCGGCGATGGCGACGTGGTACTCGGCCAGCGCCGCGCCACCCTGCACCACCGCGCTGCGTTCGTCGACCGGCAATCCCAGCGCGCGCAGCGCCGTCAGCAGCCCCACGTGCGTGGCCGGCACGTCCCAGCCCTGCACGTCACCCAGGCCGTAGGCGAAGAAGCTCAGCGGGCGCTGGCGCGCGATGCTGGCGTCGAGCTGGCGCACGATGCCTGCAGCCGCATTGCGCGGGTTGACGAAGGTCTTGGCACCGGCTGCGCGCTGGCGCTCGTTCAAGGCGTCAAAGTCGCGGCGCGACATGAAGACCTCACCGCGCACTTCCAGCACCGCGGCGCGGCACCCGGAGAGCGACTTTGGCACCGATGCGATGGTGCCAACGGTGTGGGTCACGTCTTCGCCGGTCTCGCCGTCGCCGCGTGTGGCCGCCTGGCGCAGCCGCCCGGCTTCGTAACGCAGGTTGATCGCGAGGCCATCGAACTTGAGCTCGGCCGCGTACGCCACCGCTGGCGCATCGGCAGCGAGCTTCAACGCATTGCGCACCGCGGCGTCGAACTTCAGCGCCCCGGCCGCGGTGGTGTCGGTCTCGGTCTTGATCGACAGCATCGGCACTGCGTGCCGCACCGCAGACAGCCCCTCGCGTACGGCGCCGATGACCCGCTGCGTCGGCGAGTCGGGTGTCAGCAGTTCGGGGTGCGCGGCTTCGAGCGCCTGCAGTTCGCGGAACAGGCGGTCGAACTCGGCGTCGGTGATCTCCGGATCGTCGAGGTCGTAATAGCGATGGGCATGGTGCCTGAGCAACGTGTGCAGTTCGGCAGCACGCTGGGCGTAGGGTTCATGGGACATGTGCGACATTGTGTGGCAGGAGAGCCCGCCCCCATGACGCACGACTTCGACCTCATCACGCTGGGCGCCGGCTCCGGCGGCGTTGCCGCCTCGCGCCGCGCCGCGCTGCACGGCGCCCGGGTCGCCATCGTCGAAGGCCGGCGTGTCGGCGGCACCTGCGTACTGCGCGGCTGCGTGCCGAAGAAGCTGCTGATGTACGCGGCGCAGTTCGGCGATGGCTTCGGCGAGGCCCGCGGCTACGGCTGGGACGTCGGCACGCCGCGTTTCGAGATGGCACGCTGGGCGGCGGCGAAGGCCGTCGAGACGGCGCGCCTGGAAGGCGTCTACCGCCAGATGCTGGCCGGGAGCGGGGTGCAACTCGTCGAAGGCTGGGCCACGCTCGACGGCCCCCACACGGTGGTGGTGGGGGAACGCCGGCTGACGGCGCGCCACATCCTCGTCGCCACCGGTTCGTCGCCCGTGCGCGACTCGATCCCGGGCATCGAAGCCTGCGCAACCTCCGATGACCTGCTGGACCTGCAGGCACTGCCCGAGCGCGCGGGCATCATCGGCGGCGGTTATGTCGCGGTCGAATTTGCCAGCATGCTGGCCCGCCTGGGCGTCGCGGTGACGATGTTCTACCGCGACCGGCTGCCGTTGCGCGGATTCGACGAGATGCTGCGCGGCGCCGCAGCGGCGGCACTGCAGGCTGCGGGCGTGGAGCTACAACCCGGGGGCGCGCCGCAGCGTGTCGAGCAGGTGGCCGCCGGTTTCCGGCTGGTCCGCGGCGAGGACTCGGTGCACGACTTCCCCTGGGTTCTCAACGCCACCGGGCGCCGCCCCAACACCGCCGGCCTGGACCTGGCCCTCGATGCCTACGGCGGTGTCCCGGTCGATTGCGGCATGCGCACCGCCACCCCCGGCGTGTATGCCGTCGGCGATGTCACCAACCGCACCAACCTCACCCCGGTGGCGATTGCCGAGGGCCGCGCGCTCGCCGATTCGCTCTTCGGCCCGGCGCCGCGCGAGGTGGACCTGAGCCGGGTGGCGAGCGCCGTCTTCATGCTGCCGCCGATCGCCAGCGTCGGCCCGAGCGAGGCCGACGCGCTGGCCGCGGGCCACGACCTGAAGGTCTACGAAACCGACTTCAGGCCGATGAAGCAGGCGTTCGTCGGTGGCAACGAGCGCACGCGGATGAAACTGCTGGTGGATGCGGCGACGGACAAGGTGCTCGCGGTACACATGATTGGCACCGACGCGCCCGAGATCGTGCAGAGCCTGGCGGTCGCGCTGAGCGCCGGCGCGACCAAGGCCGACTTCGACCGCACGATCGCCGTGCACCCGACGGCGGCAGAGGAGTTCGTGCTGCTGCGCGAGGCGGCGCGAACCGTCCAGAGCGTGCTCAGCTGAACAGGCGTTGCGCCGCGGGTGTGCCGGCGGCGAGATCGCGTACCTCGAGGCTGGCGTAGAGAGTCGCGAGCTCCTTGCCGATGGTGTCGTAGGCGTGCAGCGTGACGGCGTTGCCCTGGTCGTCCACCGCGGTGGCGTCCATCTCTTCGCACAGCGCCGAGGCGGCGCGGTGCCAGGCCGGGAACGGCTCGGCAGCCGCCGGCGTCTGCGGCACGTCGAGCGTGAGCGACACCTCGCGCAGTGCGGCTGCCTGCGGGTCGTCGGCAAGCGCTGCCTGCGCATCGAAGGCGAGCACCAGCACGGGTGGCGCACCTTCCTCGGCGCCGGGCAGCACGAGGCGGCCGGGGAGCGCACCGGGTACGAAGCCCTGGCGCCCGGCACACTGCTGCACATAACCCACCGACCACGCCACCGAATTGGCGCGCAGCAGCAGCGTGAGCTGGGCGTCGAGCGGGCCCGCGAAGTTGTCGAGCTCACGTGCCCGCGCCACCACCTCGAGCATGTCGGGGAAGTCGGCCAGCGCGCCCAGGCTTTCGGCAAAGGCCTGCACCTTCTGCACGAACTCCGAGTATTCGATCTCGTTCAGCGCACCGTTGCGGTTGGCCAATTGCACCCCGGCCTGGAACTCGCCGTAGTGCTGGCCCAGCTGCAGCGGCTCCCAATCACCCGTTTCGGTGTTGAGCCCTTCGATCTGCATCGGCTTGCTGCCGGCGCGCCGCGTCGGCGGCAAGTGGGCCAGCGCCTGCTCGCCGCTGACCGGAGCATCGACCGTGATCGGCACGATGACGTCGATCAGCGCGTCGAGCCGCGGCGCCTTGCGTGGCGCGGGCCGGCGCGCGCCGGTCTCGACCACCGGTGCGGCCACGCTGTCGGCACCCAGGCTCGGCTCCACCCGCTCGGGTGCAGCATCGACCACGGTCGCACGGCGCGGCTTGGCGTTGCGCGCCGACCACCAGCCGTGCAGCAACAGGGCCAGCAGCACCGCGCCGCCGAGCAGGGCGAGCGACAGCGTAAGGCTCACGCCGCCTCGGCCATGCCGACCGCCGCTTCCATGTCGACCGCGACGATGCGCGAGACACCCTGCTCCTGCATCGTGACGCCGATCAGCTGCTCGGCCATTTCCATCGCGACCTTGTTGTGGCTGATGAAGAGGAACTGCGTCGCCGCACTCATCTCGGTCACGAGCTTGCAGTAGCGCTCGGTGTTGGGGTCGTCGAGCGGGGCGTCGACTTCGTCGAGCAGGCAGAAAGGCGCCGGGTTGAGCTGGAAGATCGCAAACACGAGCGCGATCGCGGTCAGTGCCTTCTCGCCGCCGGACAGAAGGTGGATCGTGGAGTTCTTCTTGCCCGGCGGCTGCGCCAGCACCTGCACACCGGCATCGAGGATCTCGTCGCCGGTCATGACCAGGCTCGCCGATCCGCCGCCGAAGAGACTCGGGAAGAGGCGGCCGAAATGTTCGTTGACCTGCCTGAAGGTCTGGCCGAGCAGGTCGCGGGTTTCAAGGTCGATCTTGTGGATCGCGTCTTCCAGCGTCTTCATCGCCTCGTTCAGGTCGGCGCTCTGCGCATCGAGAAAGGTCTTGCGCTCGCGCGACTCGGTCAGCTCGTCGAGTGCGGCCAGGTTGACGGCGCCGAGCGCCGCCAGTTCGCGCTGCAGGCGGTCGATCTCACCCTGCAGCCCCGGCAGCCGGACCTTGCCTTCTTCGATGCTGCGCGCGAGCGCCTCGCGGTCGACCGCTGCGGCGTCCAGCTGCTCGGCGTACTGCGCACCCCCGAGCTGCGCCGCCTGGGCCTCGAGCTGCAGCTTGACGAGCTTCTCGCGCAGCGGGTCGAGGCTGCGCTCGAACTCCAGGCGCTGCTCGTCGCCCGCACGCAGGCGGGCCGTGAGGTCGTCGTACTCGCTGCGCACCGCGCCGAGCGCATGCTCGCGCTCGAGCTTGAGGACCAGGGCGGACTGCAGGCCGGCCTGCGCCGCGGCGTCGTTGAGCGTGCCGAGCTCCATCTCGAGCTGCTGCCCGGCGTTGGTGTTCGTCTGCACC
>DATDER010000237.1:0-3510 GCA_036523095.1 Rubrivivax sp. | reverse complement strand
CATGTAGACCTTGAACGAGGTGTAGCCGTCCTTGATCAGCGCGGGCAGGTCGTCCTCGAGCACCGTGGGCGTCGGGTCGCTGACGATCAGGTGGAAGGCATAGTCGACATGCGCGCGGCCTTCGGCGCGGCGGTGGTAGTCGGCCACCGCGGCGCGCAGCGACTGGCCCTTTTCCTGCGCCGCGAACGGAATCACCGTGGTGGTGCCGCCGCAGGCCGCGCTGCGCGTGCCGGTATCGAAGTCGTCGGCCATGCGCAGCGGCGGCGCCATCGGCTGGTCGAGGTGGCAGTGCGCGTCGACGCCCCCTGGCGTGACGACCCGGCCGGCGGCGTCGATCTCGCGCGCGCCCGTCGGCAGTCCCTGGCCGAGTTGCACCACGCGTCCACTGACGATGCCGATGTCGGCATCAAAGGTGTCGCTTGCGGTAGCGACGCGGGCGTTGCGAACCACCAAGTCCAAGGCGCTCATTTGGCGGCCTCGCCGGCACTGAATGATGGCATGGTTGTCGGGTTCACTGTCGACAATGGCGCTGACGGCATCACAGCGGCTCTATGTTGGTGCATCCTGGAAGGGTCTCGATAGCGCTCTGGACGGCAATGCAATCGGCGTGCCAGCGGCGAAGGTCAACTGAAGTGTCGACATCATCGTCGACATAGTTGTTGTCGTCTTTGGTGTAAACACTAATGTCGACAATATCCACCCGATTGGCGATGATCGGGTCACGGCACGTCGCCGACGCCGCCCCTGTCCCCGACCGAACCGGAACCCGCCATGACCTCCACTCTCCGCCTGGGCGTGCTGACGCCCTCGTCCAACACCGCGCTCGAGCCGTTGACCAGCGCATTGGCCGCCGCAGTCCCCGGCTGCAGCGCGCACTTTTCGCGCTTCAAGGTGACCGAGATCTCGCTGTCGGCGCAGGCACTCGGCCAGTTCGACGACAGCAAGATCCTGGCCGCGGCCGAGCTGCTGGCCGATGCCCGCGTCGACGTCATAGGCTGGAGCGGCACGGCGGCGGGCTGGCTGGGATTCGATGCCGACCGGCGCCTGGTCGAGCGCATTACCGAACGCACCGGCATCCCGTCCACCACCGCGGTACTCGCACTCAACGAACTGCTTGCACTGCAAGGCGTGACGCGGCTGGCGCTGGTAACTCCCTACACCGCCGACGTGCAGCAGCGCATCGTCGAAAACTACCGCACGATCGGCATCGAGGTCGTTGCCGAGCGCCACCTGGGCATCAGCGTCAATCACGACTTCGCACTGGTCGAGCCGGAAAGGCTGCTGGCACTGATGCGCGAGGTGGCGACGGCGCGGCCGCAGGCCATCACCACCTTCTGCACCAATCTGCGCGCCGCGGCGCTGGCCGAACGTGTCGAGACCGAACTGGACATCCCGTTGCTCGACACCGTCAGCACCACCGTCTGGGGCCAACTGCGCGCGGCTGGCGTCGACACGGCGCAGGTGCGTGGCTGGGGCCGGCTGTTTGGCTGCCGATGAGCCTCGACGCACTCAGCGAGCTGCGAGCGGAAGTCGCGCAGCGCCTCTCTACAATCGGCGCCGAGCCGTCCGAGCGCGCCTGCCAGCACGGCGTGCGCCTCGCCCGTGACCCCCTGGCCCTGTTGAACCCGGATATGCCGACCGCCCGCGCGCGTAAGCCCACCTTGCAGGCCAGACTGCAACGCGAGAACACCCACGACGAGATCTACGAGAGGATCTACGTCGCCATACTCGAACATCGCCTGCACCCGGGCACCAAGCTGGTGGAGGAGCGGCTGGCGGAGATCTTCGGTGTCAGCCGGGCACGTGTGCGCGAGGTGCTTGCACGGCTCGCGCACGAGCAGATCGTCGAGCTGATTCCACAGCGCGGCGCCTATGTCGCCAAGCCGACGATCGAGCAGGCGCTGGATGTCTTCGAGGCACGCCGTCTGATCGAGCCCGCGGTTCTGCGAAGGCTGATCGAGACGTTGACGCCCGAGAAGCTGGCGCGGCTGCGCCAGCACCAGGAACTGGAACTCGACGCGCGCCGGCGAGAAGACAAACGCGCCGTGGTGCGGCTGTCCGGCGAGTTCCATTCGCTGGCGGCCGAACTGGCCGGAAACACCGCGTTGGCGCGAAGCATGCGCGAGCTGTCGGTGATGACCTGCTTGATGATCTTCCTCTACGACGCACCGACCTCAACAAGCTGCCGCGCCGATGAGCACTCGCAGATCATCGACGCCATTGCGCGCCGTGACGGGTCGAGGGCCGAGCGACTGATGCTGGAACACCTGGACCACATCGAGAGCGGCATGAAGCTCGAGGCTGCCACCGAAGAAGTCGACCTCGAGGCTGTCTTCAAGGGCTGAAACAGCCGGCACGCAAGCAGCTTGCTGCGGACGACGGGTGGATGGACGGGCTCCGTTGCTGGTCGTGGATCCTGCCCGGCCCGGCAGGACGGTCAAGCCGGGGTGCGATAGACGTCGGTACTCAGGTAGCGCAGCCCCGAGTCGCAGATGATCGTGACCACGTTCGCACCCGGACCCAGTCTGCGCGCGACCCGGATCGCCGCCACCACGTTGGCTCCCGAGGAGATGCCGCCGAAGATGCCCTCCTCGCGCGCCAGTCGCCGGGCCATCTCCTTCGCTTCCTGCGTGGCGACGGGCAGGATTTCGTTGACCTGGTCCGGGCGCCACAGCGGCGGAATGAAGCCGATGCCGATGCCCTCGATCTTGTGCGACCCCGTGGGCCCGCCCGACAGCACTGCGGACTCGGCCGGCTCGACCGCGACCACGCGGACTTTCGGGTCGTGCCGCCACAGCGCCTGCGTCACTCCATGGATCGAGTGCGCAGTGCCGACGGAGTGCACGAAAGCGGCCACCTCGCCGCCCGCCTGGCGCCAGATTTCTTCGCCGAGCGGCACGTAGCCCTCGATCGCATCGTGGTTGTTGAGCTGGTCGCAGTACCAGTGCCCGGGTCGGTGGCTGATCTCGGCAGCCGTGTCGATCATGGCCTTGATCAGGGCCTCGGTGATCTGCTGGTTGTTGCTCTGCACGTCCGTGATGCGGGCGCCGAAGGCCTGCATGGTGTGGCGCTTCTCGTCGCTGAAGGCGTTTGAGAAAACGATCTCGAGGCCATAGCCCCTAGCGGCGCAGACCAGCGCCAGCGAGATGCCTGTCGTGCCGGCGGTGTACTCGACCACCGTACTGCCCGGCTGCAGCCGACCGTCGGCCTCGGCGTTCCGGATCGCCGCTGCAGCCATCCGATCCTTCATGCTGCCGGTCGGATTGGTCCACTCCAATTTGGCGAACACCCGCCCGCACCCCGCCGGCACCACCTTGCGCAATTCGACCAGCGGCGTGTTGCCGATGCTGCCCAGGACGCTCTCGGTGACGAGTGGCATGTGTTTCCTCCATCGGGTGACACGGGCGCGCCTGCGACCCAGGCAGGGAACACCGCGTACTCCAGCTTGTAGCCGATCGCCGCCACCGTGTCTCGGTTCGTGGCCCCAGGAGAGGGTCGGTTTGTTGAGTT
>DATDER010000236.1:0-9069 GCA_036523095.1 Rubrivivax sp. | reverse complement strand
CCGTCTGCAGCTCGGCGATGAAAAAGTACGGCAGCACGACCGGGAACGTCGATGCGAAGACCAGTGCGAAGATGCCGACGGCGCCCAGCAGATCGTGCTTGGTCGGCCGCACGCGATCGTTGGTTCGCGGCAATGGCTGGGCAACGATCCACTGCCGGGCGCGCTCGAGTTCGGCGGCGCCGAAGGCCGCCGAGGCCGGCCCGAGCGCGTGCGCGATGAGCCGATGCGCGTCCTCCGTGCGGGCCGCCTCGCGCACCGTGCGCGCCAGTGCGGTCTGGCGACCGCGCTCCACAAGGTTGCGCAACACGTACATCATGCCGTCGACGAATCCCCAGGCGGCGTTGCAGCCGATCGCCGCGATCATCATCGTGCGAACGTCCGCGCGGCCGGCGGTCGCGACGCTCAGCGTGCCGGTGAAGGACAGCACCATGAAGAGGCCGAACAGGATTTCCGAATTGCGTTCGATCGGATCCAGGATGCGGCCCTCTTCGGCCAGAGCGAGTGGTTGCGTCATGCCTGTCATGGCGACTCAGGTTGTTCCGTACGGCCGAGCCTGCGATAGATCCGGACGACGATTTCCTCTGCGAGGAGCATCACGACGACCACGACGATCAGCGTGATGATCCCGTGGAACCTGCCTTCGAACCTGACACCGTCGCCGAACACCAGCGTCAGCGCTTCGAGGATCACGAACTTCGAGCCGAAGAGCACCAGCCAGGCAAAGAAGAAGCGGCAGAACTTCATGAAGCCGCCGGGCCTTGCGTTGAAGTACGCCGCGACCCGGTGTTCGATCGCAATCGTCACCTTCAGCAGGACCTGCAACAGGACGGCGGCCAGCAGGGAGGTCGTGAAGGTATCGACCTTCACCTTGCCCGAGTACTCGACGAAGAGGTTCAACACCACCAGGTCGATCAGGATCGCCATGAAGTACCGGATGAACAGGCGCTGCTTGTTCGTCGGTGCCTCTGCCATGGCGGGCATGAGTGCTTCTGTGGTGTTTGCCATATTTCCTTCGCTTGCAGTGGCCCCCAACGCGGCGCCCCGAAGGCGGCCTCGAACTTCGGGGGCATCCGGTCCGGTTGTGATCTTGTCGGCGCAACTGTAGCTTGCGCCGTGGCTAGTCGCCTATGCCTTGCCCTGGTTCGCAATCGCCGCAGCCGCCTTCGCGGCAGCCTCGGCGTCACCCAGGTAGTAGCTTCTGAGGGGTTGCAGCGCCGCATCGAGTTCGTAGATGAGCGGGATGCCGTTCGGGATGTTCAGGCCGACGATGGCGTCGTCCGAAATGCCGTCGAGGTACTTCACGAGTGCGCGGATGCTGTTACCGTGCGCCGCGATGACGAGACGCTGGCCGGCGCGGATCGCTGGCGCCAGGCGTTCGTCCCAGCACGGCAGCACGCGGGCCACCGTATCTTTCAGGCACTCGGTGAGCGGCACCTCGCCGGGTGCGAGCCGGGCGTAGCGGATGTCGCCACGTTCGCTGCGCACATCATCCGACTCCAGCGCGGGCGGCGGTGTGTCGTAGCTGCGGCGCCAGACCAGCACCTGCTCGTCGCCGTACTTGCGCGCGGTGTCGGCCTTGTTCAAGCCCTGCAGTGCGCCGTAGTGGCGCTCGTTCAGGCGCCAGTCGTGCTGGATCGGCAGCCAGGTCCGGTCCATCGTGTCGAGCGTGTGCCACAGGGTCCAGACGGCGCGCTTGAGGACCGAGGTGTAGGCCACGTCGAACTCGAACGCCGCCTCCTTCAGCAGCCGGCCCGCCTGGCGCGCCTGCTCGACGCCGGTGGGCGTGAGTTCGACGTCGGTCCAGCCCGTGAAGCGGTTCTCGAGGTTCCAGACCGATTCGCCGTGGCGGATCAAGACGAGCTTGTGCATGGGCGTGTGGGTGTCGATGGCAGGGCGAAATTTTATAATGCGCGTTTTCCATCCAAGACTGGTCGCCGTGAAGTTCCTCGTTGACAACCTGCTTCTGATCGCGATCGCGCTGGCCTCGGGCGGGCTGCTGCTCTGGCCCATGATCAAGGGCGGTGCACGCGCCGGCTCGGTCGGCACCGCCGAAGCGGTGCGTCTGATCAACCGCGAGAAGGGGATGCTGATCGACGTCAGCGAGCCGGCGGAATACGCCGCCGGCCACGCTGCGGGCTCGCGCAACCTGCCCATGGCGTCGCTGGAGGGATCGAAAGCCCTGCCGGCGAACAAGGCCCTGCCCTTGATCGTGATCTGCCCCTCGGGCAGCCGCGCCGGGCGTGCCGCGGCGACCTTGCGCAAGTTGGGCTTCGAAAAGGCCACCGCGCTCGCCGGGGGCACCGCCGCCTGGCGTGAAGCCAGCCTGCCGATCGAGAAGTCGCCGGCATGAAACCGGTCAAGATGTACACGACCCTGGTCTGCCCCTACTGCCAGCGCGCCAAGGTGCTGTTGAAGCAGCGCGGCGTGCAGGTCATCGACGAGATCCGCGTCGACCTCGAGCCCGGCGAACGCGACCGCATGGTCGAGCTCACGGGCCGGCGCACAGTGCCGCAGATCTTCATCGGCGACGCGCACGTCGGCGGCTGCGACGACCTGATCGCGCTCGACCGGCGTGGCGGCCTGATGCCGCTGCTGGGCACCGCGGCCTGAGGCCAAGCCCGGCATTGGCCGGCGGCGATAATCACCCGCTCCCTTCCGCCGCGGCCCCGCGCCGCACGGCTCCCGTTCACCCGAGACTCCACCATGGCCGACCAAGACCCGACCCCCGTTTTCCAGATCCAGCGCATGTACCTGAAGGACCTGTCGCTCGAACAGCCGAATTCTCCCCAGATCCTGCTCGAGCAGACCCAGCCCAAGGTCGACATCAACCTCGGCATGAGCGCCGAGCCAGTCTCTGACGGCATCGTCGAGGTCTGCGTCACGGCGACCGTGACGACCAAGGTCGGCGAGAAGGTGCTGTTCCTGGTGGAAGCCAAGCAGGCCGGCATCTTCGAGATCCGCAACGTGCCGGATGAGCAGATGCAAGGCATCGTCAGCATCGTCTGCCCGCAGATGGTCTACCCCTATCTGCGCGCGATCGTGTCGGATGTGTGCACCCGCGCGGGCTTCCCGCCGATCCTGCTCACCGAAGTCAACTTCCAGGCGATGTTCGAGGCCCAGCAGGCGCAATCGGCGGCGCAGTCGAACGGCTCGCGCATCATCACCAGCGCCAACTGAGCGCGCGGGCCGGCGCTCCAGCGCGCACGGGCATGAAGATCACCGTGCTCGGTGCCGGCGCCTGGGGCACGGCACTCGCCTGCAGCGCGGCGCCGCGCCACGATGTGCTGTTGTGGGCACGCGATGGCGACCAGGCCGCGCGCTTGAACGCGGCACGCTGCAACGTGCGTTACCTGCCCGGCGTGGCGCTTCCCGCGACGCTGGCGGTAGGTGATGAATTGGCCGCCGCACTCGCGCACGCGCAAGAAGGCCTGACGGTCATCGCGACGCCGATGAGCGCACTGCGCGCATGTCTTCGGCTGCTGCCGCCACAGACACAAGCCATCTGGCTTTGCAAGGGTTTCGAAGCCGAAACCGGCGCCCTCGGCCACGAGGTGGCGCGCCAGGAGCGCCCGCAGGCGGCCGCCGGCATCCTGTCGGGGCCGAGCTTTGCGCTTGAAGTCGCGCGCGGGCAGCCCACCGCGCTGGTCGCGGCGAGCCGCGATCCGGCCTTGCGCGAGCGCGCAGTCGAGGCCTTCCACTGCGAGACCTTGCGGGTCTACACCGCTGAAGACGCCACCGGCGTCGAAGTCGGTGGCGCGGTCAAGAACGTGCTCGCGATCGCCACCGGCATCCTCGACGGCCTCGCCGAACGGGCCGGCGCCGCCACGCATGCGCCAGGGCTGAATGCACGCGCTGCGCTGATCACACGCGGCCTGGCCGAGATGACCCGGCTTGGCGTGGCGCTCGGCGCGCGGCCCGAGACGTTCATGGGCCTGTCGGGGCTGGGCGATCTGGTGCTCACCGCCACCGGTGCGTTGTCGCGCAACCGGCAGGTCGGCCTGCTGCTGGCCCAGGGCCGGCCGCTCGCCGCGGCGCTGGCCTCGATCGGCCATGTGGCCGAGGGCGCCTACAGCGCACGCACCGTGCTTGACCGCGGCATTGCCCTCGGCGTCGAGATGCCGATCGTCGCGGCGGTCGTCGAGGTGCTGGAAGGCCGCCTGGCGCCCGAGCGCGCCGTGACTGCGCTGATGGCGCGCGAAGCCAGGCCCGAAGCGTAGAAATCAGGCCGCGCCGGCGTAGCCGTTCTGGCGCCAGGCCTCGAAGACGGCCACCGCGACCGCGTTGCTCAGGTTCAGGCTGCGCTGGCCGGGCCGCATCGGCAGGCGCAGCCGCTGGGGCGGCGAGATGCTTTCGCGCAGCGTGTCCGGCAAGCCCGCGCTCTCGTTGCCGAACACCAGCCAGTCGCCCGCCTGCCAGGCCACCTGCGTGGGCGAAACCGTGCCGCGTGTGGTGAAAGCGAACAGGCGCGCGAGGTTGGGCCGCTCGCCGTCCAGCAGCGCCGACCACGAAGCGTGGCGCTGGACGGTTGCGAACTCGTGGTAGTCGAGCCCGGCGCGGCGCAGCAGCTTGTCGTCCATCGCGAAGCCGAGCGGCTCGACCAGGTGCAGCGTGCAGCCGGTGTTCGCGGTCAGGCGGATGACGTTGCCGGTGTTGGGCGGGATCTCGGGCCGCACGAGCACGATGTGGAACATGGGTTCGCCGCTCAGGGGGTGCGTGCGACGGCCCAGAAGACCACCGAAGCCGCGCCGGCGCGCAGCAGCGCGGCGCTCGCCTCGCGCGCGGTCGCGCCGGTGGTCATCACGTCGTCGACGAGCGCCAGATGCCGCCCCGCGACACGGTCTCGCTGTCGGGGCGCGACCATGAAGGCGCCGCGCAGGTTGGCGGCCCGCATGTCGCGGGGCAGGTCGGCCTGGTGCGCGCTGTCGACAGGGCGCTCGAGCGCGTGCGCGCCGGCCGGCAGCGCGAGCGCGCGGGCGACCCGGCGCGCGAGTTCCCAGGCCTGGTTGTAGCCACGTTCGGCCAGGCGTTTCGGCCCCAGTGGGACCGGCAGGACCGCGTCAACGCCGGACGCGCCGTCGGCATCACGCAGCGCCTGCACGAGCAGCTGCGCGAGCGGGGCGGCCAGCTCGACGAGGCCGTTGAACTTGAGGTCGAGCACGAGGCGGTCCCACGGGAAGCCGTAGTCGACGGCGCAGACGGCGCGCCGGAAGTTCGGTGGCTGGCGCAGGCAGGCGCCGCAGGCGGACACGCCCGCGGCCACCGGCAGCGCGCAGCGGCGGCAGCGGATTCGTGCGGGGGCATGGCGCGCGCGGCAGTCGGCGCAAAGGCGCTCGTCGTTCCAGTTGCGGCAGACCTCGCACTGGCTCGCTGGCCGCGCTGCCTGCAGCCAGCGGCGCGAGACCATCGAAGAGGGGGGCCGCAAAGCGTTCAGCACGCGGTCAATATACTGCCCGCATGGCCCCTGTTCCCGCGCCTTCGAGCACCCTGCGCGCGGTCGATGAAGTGGCGTTGCGGCGCGCCGCCGAACGCCTGCGCCGCGCCGCCGAGGCGCCCTGGTTGCACCGCGAAGTGGCGCGCCGCATGGCCGAGCGGCTCGCCATCGTCAAGATGCAACCGGCCTGCGTGCTCGACTGGTGGGCCGGTGTCGGTGCGGGCCGGGAAGAACTCGCGCGCGCCTATCCGCGCGCCCGGCGGATCGCCGTGGAGTCGCACGCCGGCACCGCTGCGTTGCCACCTTGGTGGTCGGCGCGGCGCTGGGTCGGCAGTGTGGACGAAGTCGTGGCCGAGGCGGACGTGTCGCCTGGCGCGGCCCAGCTGGTCTGGGCCAACATGATGTTGCACGCGATGGCCGACCCCGGCGCCGCGATCCAGCGCTGGCAGCGTGCACTGGCGACCGACGGCTTCCTGATGTTCTCCACCCTCGGCCCCGGGACGCTGCCCGAACTGCGCTCGCTGTACGCCGATGCCGGCGGGGGCCCCGCAATGGCGCCGCTGGTCGACATGCACGACCTGGGCGACATGCTCGTGGCGGCCGGCTTTGCCGACCCGGTGATGGACCAGGAGTGGGTGACGCTGACCTGGCCCGACGCGGCGGCGGCGTTGGCGGAACTGCGCAGCCTGGGCGCCAACGCCGCGCCCGACCGCAGCCCGGGGCTGCGCACCCCGCGCTGGCGCGAGGCCCTGCTCGCGGCCCTGGCCACCACGGCGAAGCAAACCACCGACGGGCGCATCGGGTTGTGCTTCGAGATCGTCTATGGCCATGCCTTCAAGCCCGTGCCGCGGGCCCGGTTGACACCCGAATCCCGCGTCGCGCTGGACGACTTCCGGGCCATGACACGCGGTGCCCGACGCACCTGAGAAGCCGAATCGCCTACGCTAGAATTGAACAGCTTCCACGGCGGGCGGTTTCCAGCGTCGACATCGTTCGCTTTGCCCGCGCAGTCCGCACTCCAGCACGCAGTAGGCCCGAACTCCAGATGACCGCCACGCTCGCTCCGAACCCCTGGCTCTCGCCCGCCGCATTTGCGGGCCGCCCATTGCGCTTCGGCAGCCCCTGGATCGGCGCAGACCGTGTGCCGGGCGTGAAGTGGGTGTTGCGGCGCAACTGTTCGACCACACCGGCGGAGCTGGCCAATGTCTACATCCTGCTCTGCCTGAGCTCGCTCCTGATCGCGGCAGGGTTTGCCTTTGCCGGCGCGACCGTGGTGCTGGCTTTTGCCGGCCTGGAGCTGCTGCTCGTCGGTGTTGCCTTCCTGGTCTATGCGCGGCACGCGCGCGATGGCGACACACTCACGCTGGCCGGCCAGTCGCTTGCGGTCGAGCAGGCGCAGGGCAGCCGCACCCGCCTGACCGAGTTCCGCGTCGAGTGGCTCGCGGTCGAACCCAGCCACGGCGAGGGTTCGCTGCTCGAGCTGTCGGGCCAGGGCCAGCGTGTGCGCATCGCCCGTCATGTCCGCCCCGAACTGCGCAGCGCGCTGGCGAGCGAGCTCCGGCTCGCGCTGCGCTCGGCGCGCCAGGCCGTGTCCACCGCCCCCGCTTCCCCTGCTTTCCCCGCTTGAAGACCTCATGATGAAGAAGTTGCTTGGCCTCGGGCCGCTCTTGTCCCGCTGGAGCCTCCTGCTCGGCGCGGCCCTCTACACCCAGGCGGCACGGGCGGTGAACGACCTGCCGGGGGGGCCGATGGTGAACGGGATCGACCTGCGCCCGGGCGTGACCAAGATCGCCACCGAGCAGCAGTGGCTGCACAACGTGATGATGGTGCTGTGCCTGGTGATCTTCGTCGCTGTGTTCGGCGTCATGTTCTATTCGATCCTCAAGCACCGCAAGTCGGTCGGCCACAAGGCGGCGAACTTCCACGAGAGCGTGACGGTCGAGATCGCGTGGACGGTGGTGCCTTTCATCATCGTCATCGGCATGGGTGCGATGGCCACGCGCACTGTCGTGGCGATGAAGGATACGAGCAACGCCGACCTCACGATCAAGGCCACCGGTTACCAGTGGAAGTGGGGTTACGACTACCTGAAGGGCGAAGGCGAGGGCATCAACTTCGTCCAGACGCTCGACGTCGCTCAGCGCGAGATGTCCAACTCGGGCAAGCCGCCCTCGATCGACGATTACCTGCTGAAGGTCGACAACCCGCTCGTCGTTCCGGTCGACCGCAAGGTGCGCATCGTCACGACCGCCAACGACGTGATCCATGCCTGGTACGTGCCCTCGCTGGGTGTTAAACAGGATGCGATCCCGGGATTCGTTCGCGACACCTGGTTCCGCGCCGAGAAGACGGGCGACTTCTACGGCCAGTGCGCCGAGTTGTGCGGCAAGGAACACGCCTACATGCCGATCCACGTCAAGGTCGTGAGCCAAGCCGATTACGCCAAGTGGGTCGACGTCAAGCTGAAGGAGCGCGCCGCGCTCGCCGACGACCCGACCAAGCAGTGGAAGCTCGAAGAGCTGATCGCGCGCGGCGAGAAGGTCTACGCCGCCAACTGCGCCGTGTGTCACCGCGCCGACGGCAAGGGTGCCGGGCCGATCAAGCCGCTCGACGGCAGCGAGATCGTGCTGAACGACCCTGCCAAGCAACTCCACATCTTGCTCAACGGCGCCGCCAACGGCGCCATGCCGGCCTGGAAGGGGCTGTCCGACACCGAGCTGGCGGCCGTCATCACCTACACCAAGAATTCGTGGAGCAACAAGACCGGCAAGCTGATGCAGCCCGCCGAAGTCGTTGCCGCCCGCAAGTGAACCGGTCCGCCGAAGGAAACAGCCCATGAGCGCAGTACTCGACCACCACGGCCACGCCGGTCACGATCACGATCACGACGATCACCACCAGCCGCACGGCTGGCGGCGCTGGCTCTTCGCCACCAACCACAAGGACATCGGCACGATGTACCTGCTGTTCAGCTTCACGATGCTGATGGTGGGTGGCACCCTGGCGCTGCTGATCCGGGCCGAGCTGTTCCAGCCCGGGCTGCAGTTCTTCAACCCCGAACTGTTCAACCAGTTCACGACCATGCACGGGCTGATCATGGTCTTCGGGGCCATCATGCCGGCCTTCGTGGGCTTCGCGAACTGGATGATCCCGCTCCAGATCGGCGCCGCCGACATGGCTTTTGCGCGCATGAACAACCTGAGCTTCTGGTTGCTCATCCCCGCCGCGCTGATGCTCGTGACCTCGTTCTTCATGCCCGGTGGCGCACCGGCCGCGGGCTGGACGCTCTACGCGCCGCTCACGCTGCAGATGGGTCCGAGCATGGACGCCGGCATCTTCGCGATGCACATCATGGGCGCGAGCTCCATCATGGGCTCGATCAACATCATCGTCACGATCCTCAACATGCGTGCACCCGGCATGAAGCTGATGCAGATGCCGCTGTTCTGCTGGACCTGGCTCATCACCGCCTTCCTGCTCATCGCGGTGATGCCGGTGCTGGCCGGTGCGATCACGATGACGCTGACCGACCGCCACTTCGGCACCAGCTTCTTCAACCCCGCCGGCGGCGGCGACCCGGTGATGTACCAGCACATCTTCTGGTTCTTCGGCCACCCCGAGGTCTACATCATGATCCT
>DATDER010000235.1:0-2627 GCA_036523095.1 Rubrivivax sp. | reverse complement strand
TGAACCGAAATTCTCGGCATCCCAACCATCGACCGCAAGGACCAAGGTCTCCACTACAGACCCCGTCGCCGAGCGCTCCATGCGCATCAACGACTTGCGTCGCGGCTGACGCTCAACTCACAGGTTATCCACGGAAATCTGAGAAAGACGGGCTAACGCTACCGCCGGCAAGACGGCTGTGGATGCGCGAGCGAAGTGGTCTGCTGCGCGTGGTGCTGTTCAGGAGCGCAGGATGGCGTGGAACTGGTCGAACAACTTCTGCCGCATGTGGCCCTGGAGCTCGGGACAGCTTTCTTCGCCCACGACGATGCCCACTTGCTGCAGCCGACAACCGGGCCACGGTCGAGGTCTCGGCGTCCGGAACTTCGCCGAACGGAAAGGTCGAGACGCGCAGTGTTTCGACCGAAGTCTGCTTCGAATAGCGCCGCCTTCGGGCCGGGTGTCCGGACGCCATCAACTGCCTGAGCACCCCGCCACGCACAAGCGCGGCGGTCGTCAGTCCGGCAGGCTCTGCCTGAAGTCCTCAGGCGGCGAGAAGCTGCCTCAGCACGAAAGGCAGGATGCCGCCGTGCTTGTAGTAGTCGACCTCGATCGGTGTGTCGATGCGCAGCGTCACCGTGATCTCGCGTTTGCTGCCGTCGGCCGCGGTGATCACGAGCGTGGCGTCGGACAGCGGCTTGACCTCGGCCGCGAGCACGACGTCGATGACCTCGTCCCCCTTCAGGCCCAGGGCCTGCCAGCTGTCGCCGGGCTTGAACTGCAGCGGCAGCACGCCCATGCCGATCAGGTTGCTGCGGTGGATGCGCTCGAAGCTGGCGGCGACGACGGCCTTGATGCCGAGCAGCGCGGTGCCCTTGGCGGCCCAGTCGCGTGAGCTGCCGGTGCCGTACTCCTCGCCGGCGAAGACGACGGTCGGCACCCCCGCGGCCTGGTAGCGCATCGCGGCGTCGTAGATCGGCAGGGATTCACCGCCGGGCTGGTACAACGTCAAACCGCCCTCGACCCGCGAGCCATCGGCGTTGGCGGGGATCATGAGGTTCTTGATGCGCACGTTGGCGAAGGTGCCGCGCATCATCACCTCGTGGTTGCCGCGCCGTGCGCCGTAGCTGTTGAAGTCGGCCTTCAGCACGCCCTTGTCGAGAAGATACCTGCCGGCCGGTGTCGTGTCCTTGAAGCTGCCGGCCGGGCTGATGTGGTCGGTCGTGATGCTGTCGCCGAACAGGCCCATGATGCGCGCCGCCTGGACGCCGCTCTTGAGCGCCCGCGGCACCATCGTGAAGTCGGCGAAGAAGGGCGGCTCGGCGATGTAGGTGCTCTTCGGCCAGGTGTAGACCTTGCCCTGGACGCCCTTGATCTTGTCCCACAGCGGGCCCGGCGCGGTCTTGACCTTGTCGTAGTTGGCGCGGAAGGCCTTGCCGTTCATCGCGAACTTCATCAGCGCGTGGATCTCGTCGCTGCTCGGCCAGATGTCGCCGAGGTAGATGTCCTTGCCACCATGCCCCTTGCCGACGGGCTCGGTCATCAGGTCGACGCTCACGTTGCCGGCGATCGCATAAGCCACCACCAGCGGCGGGCTGGCCAGGAAGTTGGCTTTCAGGTTCGGGTGAATGCGCGCCTCGAAGTTGCGGTTGCCCGACAGTACCGCGGCGGCGATGAGGTCGTTCTTCGTGATGAGGTCGTTCAACTCGGGCGTCAGATCGCCGGAGTTGCCGATGCAGGTCGTGCAGCCGTAGCCTGCAAGGTAGAAGCCGAGTTTTTCCAGGTAGGGCAGCAGGCCGGCCTTGTCGAGGTACTCGGTGACGATGCGCGAGCCCGGGGCAAGCGAGGTCTTGACGTGCTTCTTCACCGTCAACCCGGCCTCGACCGCCTTCTTCGCCAGCAGCCCGGCCGCGAGCAACACGCCGGGGTTGCTGGTGTTGGTGCAACTCGTGATGGCGGCGATCAGCACGTCGCCGTTCCTGATCGGCAGGCCGCCCGTGGTCTTGAAGGTCTTGTCCAGTTTCTCGGCCGGCTGGTTGAAGCCGTTGTCGGCCGCACCGGCGCTGAAGAGCTGGCCGAAGGTGGTCTTCATGTTGCCCAGGTTGATGCGGTCCTGCGGACGCTTGGGGCCGCTCAGGCTCGGTGAGACGGTCGACAGGTCGAGCTTGACGAGCTGGCTGTAGTCGATGTCGGTGGCCAGCGGCACGCCGAACAGGCCCTGGGCCCTGAAGTAGGCCTCGAAGGCTTCGATCTCGCTCTGGGTCCGGCCGGTGCCGGTGAAGTAGTCGATCGTCTTCTCGTCGACCGGGAAGAAGCCCATCGTCGCGCCGTATTCGGGCGCCATGTTGCCGATGGTCGCGCGGTCGGGCAGGCTCAGCGTGCGTGTGCCTTCGCCGCAGAACTCGACGAACTTGCCGACGACCTTTTCCTTGCGCAGGATCTCGGTCACGGTGAGCACGAGGTCGGTCGCAGTGACCCCTTCGCGCAACTGGCCGCTGAGCTCGAAGCCGACCACGTCGGGCTCGAGCATGTAGACCGGCTGGCCCAGCATCGCGGCTTCGGCCTCGATGCCGCCGACGCCCCATCCGAGTACCCCGAGGCCGTTCACCATTGTGGTGTGCGAGTCGGTGCCGACCAGCGTGTCGGGA
>DATDER010000234.1:0-17632 GCA_036523095.1 Rubrivivax sp. | reverse complement strand
GTGCAGGGCAAGCACCTGGGTGTCCTTGAATTCATCGGGAGCGACCGTCTGCACATACTCCCAGTAAGCCTTGGAGGTGGCTTCGGCGTTGTTCATCATGAACGGCAGCTCGAAAACCTCGATGCGCGGGAAACGACCGGCCGTGTTGCCGGGCAGCGTCCAGACGATGTCGACCACGCCGTCACGTGCCTGGTCGTACAGCTGCACCGGCGTGCCGCCGAGCTGCATCGCGGGGTAGGCCTCGAACTTGATGCGCCCGCCGGAGTCCTTCTCGACCTTTTCCATCCACGGCTTGTGCATCGTGAGCCAAACGTTGCTCATCGGCGCCATGAAGGTGTGGAACTTGAGCGTCACCGCCTGCTGGGCCAGGCCCGACAGGTGCGGCGCACCGAGCGCGGCGGCGGCGGCGCCCTGGACGAAGGTACGGCGTTTCATCGAGATCTCTCCAAACGATGTGAGGGCAGAAACTTAACGGTGCCCCTGCGCCGCGGAGGTCACGGTTTACCCTACGTAGCGAACCAGCCAGAGCGGGATGATCGGGAAGAACAGGAACAGCGTGGTGCGAATCACGTCGCTGACGAGGAAGGGCGTCACGCCGCGGTAGGTCTCTCCCATCGGAACGCCCTTGGCTATGCCGTTGACGATGTAGACGTTCAGCCCCACCGGCGGCGCGATGAGGCCGAAGCCCACGGTCATCAGCACCATGATGCCGAACCAGATCGCGACGCTCTCTTTGGGCATGCCGAAGTCCAGCCCCATCACGATCGGGAAGAAGATCGGGATCGTCAGCAGCAGCATCGACAGCTCGTCCATCACCGCGCCGAGCAGCACGTAGAAGAGCAGGATCGCCACCACCACGATCAGCGGCGACAGCCCCCAGCCGCCGACAAGGCCGGCGAGCTGGTTCGGCACCTGGGTCAACGCCAGCGCCGAGTTCATCAGGTCGGCGCCGAGGAAGATGAAGAAGATCATCGCCGCGCTCGCCGCGGTGCCGTAGAAACACTCCTTGAACTTGTCCAGGCTCATGCCGCCCTTGCCGAGCGCGGTCAGGAAGGTGGTCGTGGCGCCCACCGCCGCGCCTTCGGTCGGCGTGAAGAAGCCGCCGTAGATGCCGCCGAAGGCGAGCGCAAAGATGACGGCGATCGGCGCGATGCCGAGCCAGGCGCGCAGCGTCAGCCTCGGCGCGTCGTCCTCGACCTCGGGCGCGTGGCCCGGCACCGCCCGGACGTAGATCGCGACCGCGATCATGTAGCCGAACATTGCGATGATGCCGGGCACGATCGCGGCGGCGAAGAGCTTGCTGATGTTCTGCTCGGTCAGGATGGCGTAGATCACGAGCACGATCGACGGCGGCAACTGGATCCCCAGCGTGCCACCCGCGGCCAGCGTGCCTGTGGCCAGGCGCCCCGAGTAACCGTGGCGGCGCATCTCCGGCAGCGCGACGCTGGTGATCGTGGCCGCCGTGGCCACCGACGAGCCGCTGATGGCGCCGAACGAAGCGCAGGCCAGCAGCGAGGCCATCGCCAGTCCGCCCTTGAAGCGGCCCATCACCGCGGCCGCAAACTCGAACAGCGACTTGCTGATGCCCCCCTTGGTCGCGAACTGCCCCATCAGGATGAAAAGCGGGATCACCGACAGGTCGTAGCTCGCAAAGCGGGCGAAGGCCTGCGTGTTGAGGAAGTTGGCAAAAGGCAGCCAGCCCGTCTGCACCACGTAGCCGAGCGCGCCGGCGGCGAACATGCTGACCGCGATCGGCACGCGGATCGCCATCATCAGCAGCATCGAGCCGAAGATGAGCGCGGTGAGGGTGAGCGGGGTCACTTGCGCCCCTCGGCCGACCGGTACGTCGGCCGGTTCCCCGAGGGGACACCCGCTTGCTTGGGGCGGCCCGGCGCGGCGCGGCTCATGTGACGACGGGCGCGTCGGCGCTCTGCGCCTGGTCGAAGCCGCGCACGGCCTGCACCAGCGCGATCAGCGTCGTCAGCGCCAGCGGCGGCACCATGCCGCAGTAGACGACCCATTCGGGGAAGTCCATCATCATCGAGCCGGCCTGCGACTTCCAGGCGTTGAGCCCGCCGATCGTGGTGCGCCAGGTCATCAGTCCCATCGCCAGCGCCAGCATCAGCGCGCCCAGCCGGTCGAGCTTGTCCTGGGTGCCAGGTGAGGCCTTGGCGGTGAAGAAGTCGACGATGATGTTGCCGCGCTTGACCTGGCACCAGGGCATGAAGAGCGCGATCGCCGCGCCCGCGGCCGAGCCCGACAGTTCGAAGGCACCGACGATGCTCCAGCCGGTGGTGTTGCGGCCGATCAGGCTGATGCAGGTCATCAGCGTGATCGTGGTGAGCAGCACCCCGGCCGCGATGGCGCAGAGCTTGGCCAGCCCTTCGAGTGTTTTCAATCGGTCTCCCTGGCCTGAAGTCTCAGTATTGTCGGTGCGGCAACTCGACCACTAGGCCGTCGAGCGTGGTGTCGATCACGATCTGGCAGCTCAGCCGGCTCGTCGGCCGCCGTTCGGCGGCGGTCATCGTCAGCATCGCGTCTTCATCGGCAGACACCGCGGGCAGCCGGTCGGCCCAGTCGGGCGCGACATAGACATGGCAGGTGGCGCAGATCAGGCTGCCGCCGCACTCGGCCACGATCTCGGACACGCGGGCGTCCTGCGCCGCCTGCATCAGGCTGCGGCCGGCGCGTGCGTTGATCCGGGTCCGCCTGCCGTCGGGGTGGATGAGGTGCACGCTGGGCATCATCAGAGGCGGCCGAAGTATTCGCGCCGGTCCCATTCGGCCTTGTCGGCCGCGGCGTCGTGGCGCGCCTGTTCGGCCCGTTTGACCTGCACGAAGCTGTTCGCGAAGGCAGGGCCCCAGGCCGCGGCCATGACGTGGTCGGACTCGAAGGCATCGAGCGCGGCACCCAGGCGCGTGGGCAGCAGGCGCGCTGCGCTGCCGTACGGTGCGTCGGTGGCGGGCGCTGCGACGAGCCGGCGCTGCAGCCCGTCGAGTCCGGCCACGATCTGCGCCGCGATGTACAGGTAGGGGTTGGCGGCGGGCTCGCCGAGCCGGTTCTCGATATGCGTGCCAGGATCGCCGGCGGCGCCCACGACACGCAGCATCGCGCCGCGGTTGTCGCGCCCCCAGAGCACGGCCTGCGGCGCCAGCGCGCCGGGCTTGAAGCGGCCGAAGCCGTTCACCGTCGGCGTGCACAGCGACGTCATGCCCGGCGCGTGATCCAGCAAGCCCGCCAGGTAGTGTTCACCCGCCGGTGACAGCGTGTGCGGGGCGTCGGCCGGCGTGCTGCCGGGCGCGGCCGCATCACGGCAGAGGGCGTTGGCACCCGTGGTGCCGTCGACCAGCGACTGGTGCAGGTGCCAGCCGCTGGCCATCGCGTTCGGGAACGGCGGCCGGCAGACGAAGCTGGCGTGGTAGCCGGCGCGCCGCAGCGCCTGGCGCACACCGCTGCGGAACAGCACCATCGCATCGGCAGCGGCGAGCGCGTCCAGCGGGTCGAACACGGCTTCGAACTGGCTCGGCCCGAGTTCGATCTCGAGCGAACGCAGCGGCAGCTTCAGTCCCTGCGCCGTCTGCTGCACGATGCGCAGCACTTCGTCGGCGAGGTCGCCGTAGGCTTCGCACAACAGCTGGTAGCCGGGGTGGATCATCGACACGCGCGGCGGCTCGGCCGGCCACGCGGCGTGCTCGGGGTCGAGGCGCGGGTCGTCGATGCGGTAGACGTGGAACTCGACCTCGAGCCCGCAGCGCAGGCCGTAGCCTGCCTGCGCCAGATGGGCCAGCGTGCCTTGAAGCACACGCCGGGTGTCGATCGGCACCGGGCTGGCGTCGGCGAACCAGGGCTGGGCCTGCAACCAGCCGGTGCCGGGTGCCCAGGGCAAAAGCTGGAAGCTGGCCGGGTCGGGCAGCAGGGTGACGTTGTTGGCGAAGCCGAAGCCCGGCAACAGCGCGTCGAGCCCGGGCTCGAAGACCTTGAAGGCGGTGCGGTCCGAGCTGTCCTTCAGCATCAGTGTGCTGACCATGCCGACGCCGCCGGACAGCGCATCGGCGAGCGCCGGGGCCACGAGCGTCTTGCTGCGCAGCGCGCCGTGCAGGTCGCACCACGACACACGGACGAGATCGATCGCCTGCTCGCGCACCTGGCGCAACACTGCCGCGCACGCGGCTTCGCGGGCGGCGTCGTGCTGGCCGCAGCGCTCCGCGAACGAGCTCATGCCCCGGCGGCCACCGAGGCTGCGGGCGTGGCCTGCAACCAGCCTGCCCGTGCACGCTTGGTCGCCGCGGCGTCCTGCCAGAAAGCCGGCCACGACGCGGCCGGCGCGATGCAGTCCATCGTGTCCGGCCCACGCAATGCGGCGGCGCCTTCGGCGCTGAGCACCATCGGCGGCACGCCGCCGGCGCGCACGGTCTCGATCGCCTGCAGCAGCACCCGGCGGTTCGCCATGATCACCTTGTCGCTCGTGCCCAGGTGCTCTCGCGTGCGGTCCTGGATCGCCCCCATGCTTTCGACCGCCCACTGGTCGTGCAGGTTGATGTCTTCTTCGCCCATGCCGAGGTAGGTGCGTGTGCGCTGCTCCTCGGCGTTGAAGCCCCAGTCGTTGTGCCGGCCCTTGTGCGGCACATAGTCGGGCAGCGAGACCGCGGCCAGGCGCTGGCGGCGCATCGTCTCCTTGTCGAGCGGGCCGTCGAAGCTGGTGAAGAAGGTGTACCAGTAGGTGTGTGTGTCGTCGACCGGCAGGTGCATCTGCGTGATCGTCACGGTCTCCGACAGGGGGATGACGAAGGTGTGCGGGAACACGGCGTGGGTCACCCGCACATGGGTCAGCGTGTCGTTGATCGCGCGCAGCGTGGTCAGGCGCGTGATGCCCTCGGCCACCGCCTCGTGCCGGATCTCGGGATTGCAGACCTCGCGCATCACGCGGGTCATCGGCCAGCGTTCGCCGTCGACCGCCCCCACGCTGGCGGCGCGGAACTGGCGCCCGTAGGCGTCGCCCTCGTTGTCGTCGCGCAGGTAACGGTGCAGGAAGGAAGGATGCGCCGGGTCGATGCCGACCTCGAAGGCCTGGAGCCAGTTGCAGTGCCACAGGCCCTTGAAGGCGAAGCTGTGCGAAGGCGGGGCGACAAAGCAGTCGAAGGCGGGCAGCGCCGGCAGTGTCCCGCCCTCGGGCCCGAGCCAGGCGAAGACCACGCCCGACTGCACCCGCACCGGGTAGCTGCGCTGGCGTATGCGCTGGCACAGTGTCGAGCCCGCCGGCTCGGCCGGGGTTTCGAGGCAGCGGCCGTCGGGTGAGAACTTCCAGCCGTGGAAGGGGCAGCGCAGGCCGTCGGGCTCGTGGCGGCCGAAAGCGAGGTCGGCGCCGCGGTGCGGGCAGGCGCGGTCGAGCAAGCCGAACCGGCCGCTGCCGTCGCGGAACAGCACGAGATCCTGCCCGAGCAGGCGCACCGCCTTGACCGGCCGCTGCGCCATGCCGGGGTCGAGTACGGGATCGAATTCGTCGAGCAGCGCCGCCGGCTGCCAGTAACGGCGCATCAGTTCGCCGCAGGCGGTACCCGGGCCGATGCGCGTGAGGAGTTCGTTCTGGTCGGCGTGCATGCGCTCTGCGGTGGAAACGACAATGCAAGTCTAGGGGTGCGTCGCAAGGCGCCGCAAGCTGCGGAAAACGCGCTCAGCCGTCGGCCGGGCCGGCGTCGTCGCTGTCCCTGAGCTCGGTGCGCTGAGGTGCGTGCCAGCCCTTTCGGGCCCGGCCGCGCTGTTGCTGCTCACGTTCTCGCGACCACTGCGCCTCAAGCTCCTGCCGCCCCCGCTTCGACATCGAGATGAACTTTTTCTCGTCGCCGCGGTGCGGTGCCAGCTGCGTCATCAGATCGATGTTGTGCTTGCGAAAACGCAGCGCCTGGGTGCGCGCGGCGTGCGGTTCCCAGCCCATCAGCTCGAGCACGCTGCGTCCACTCATCAGGGCCGAGTCCAGCGTCTCGCGCTCGATGAATTGCACGCCGCGTTCGTGCAGCCCGTACCAGTGGGTGACGTTGCGGGCACGCACGACGAGCGTGGCCTGGCTGAAGTGTTCGCGCACGGTGTCGACGACCTTCAGGCTCTGCTCGACGTCGTCGATCGCGACCACGATGACGCGCGCCTCGGCGGCGCCAGCCATGCGCAACAGGTCCAGCCGCGTTGCGTCGCCGTAGAACGTGGCCCAGCCGAAGCGCCGCACGGTCTCCACTTGCTCGGCGCTGTGGTCGAGCACGGTGGCCGACAGGCCGTTGGCGTTGATCAGCCGGCCGACGATCTGGCCGTACCGGCCGAAGCCGCAGATGATGATCGGTGCCTGCTGCGGCTCGTCGATCTCGTCGAGCTGGCGGCGGCCGGTGCCAGTCGGGTGCGCCGCCGCCCAGCGGTCGGCCGCCACCAGCAGCAGCGGCGTCAGCAGCATCGACAGCGCCACCGACGCCACGAGCAGCGACGAGGCCCCGGCGCTGATCACACCGCCGCCCAGCGCCGCCTGGAGCACGACGAAGCCGAACTCACCGCCCTGCGCGAGCAGGATGATGAAGACAGGGCGTTCGGGCGCCGGCGTGGGCATCGCCCGCGCCATGCCCCACAGCACCAGCGCCTTCAGGAGCAGGAAACCGGCGACCACGAGCGCAACCAGGAGCGGCTTCGCCAGCACGACGGCGAAGTCGATGCTCATGCCCACGGCGATGAAGAACAGGCCGAGCAGCAGGCCCTTGAAGGGTTCGAGGTCGGTCTCCAGCTCGCGCCGGTACTCGCTTTCGGCCAGCAGCACACCGGCGAGGAAGGCGCCGAGCGCCATCGACAGGCCCACGCTCTGCATCAGCGCGGCGGTGGCCACGACCAGCAGCAGCGCCGCGGCGGTGAAGACCTCGGGTGTGCGGCTGCCGGCGATCCAGCGCAGGGCCGGGCGCAGCAACAGGCGCCCGCCCAGGATGATGGCCGCCACCATGCCGAGCGCCTTGGCTGCGCCGAGCCACGCGCTGCCACCACCGTCGTCGGCCACGCCACCCAGCGCCAGCAGCGGCACCAGTGCCAGGATCGGGATCGCCGCGATGTCCTGCAGCAGCATCACGCTGAGCACGCTCTGGCCGGCCGAGGTGGCCATCAGGTGGCGTTCGTTCAGCACCGACAACCCGATCGCGGTCGAGCTCATGCCGAGCGCGAGACCGGCCACGAGCGACAGGCGCCAATCCACGCCGGCCGCGACGCCGGCCGCGCTGATCAACGCGGCCGAACCCAGGAGCTGCACGCTGCCCCAGCCGAAGATCGGGTGGCGCAGGCTCCAGAGGCGCCGCGGCTCGAGTTCCAGGCCGACCATGAACAGCATCAGCACGACGCCGAACTCGGCGAAGTGCAGGATCGTCTGCGCGTCGGTCACCAGCATCAGGCCGAAGGGCCCGATCACGATGCCGGCGGCGAGGTAGCCGATGATCGAACCGAGGCCGAGCAGGCGTGCCAGCGGCACCGCGATCACGGCCGCACCGAGGTAGATCAGGCTCGACTGGAGCCAACTGCTGTCGTGTTCCATCAGCCTGCGCTCATTCGGCGGGCCGGGCGTCTGCCGGCACCTCGCAGGCCGGTGCGGGCTCCAAGGTGTCCAGTTCGGGCCAGTGCGGGTAGCTGGCCAGGCGCTCGCCGTAGACGGCGGCGTGCTCGTCGACGGCGGCGTCGTCCACGCGGTGCGCCGCGTGCAGCAGCAAGGGCGGCAGCAGGCGCATGCCGGCCACCGCGGCCGTCTGGTCGTAGGGCGGCAGGAAGGCGTCGAAGAAGTAGCGGTTGTAGCCGTCGCTGCGGTAGCTCGACTCGGGCCCGCCGGTGGACAGCACCAGCCACAGGTCCTTGCCGCGCAGCGCGGTGCCGCCGGGCCCGTAGGCCCAGCCGAAGCTGAAGACCTCGTCGAGCCACAGCTTCATCAGCGGCGGCATGCCGTACCAGTGCAGTGGGTGCTGCCAGACGACGAGCCGGGCCTCGGCCAGGGCCGCCTGCTCGGCCGCCACGTCGACCAGGAAGTCGGGATAGAGCGCGTACAGATCCCGCACCGCGACCCGGCCCGGTGGCGCCAGCGCGGCCGCCCGCATCAGCTGCCGGTTGGCCCGCGAGTGCTGCAGGTCCGGGTGCGCGACGAGTACGACGACCTCGGCCATGGCTCGCGTGGGTTTGTACGGGTGGGGGGGCCGAAAGGGGCGCCGGTACCATACCCGAAACAAGGGCCGCGACAGCGGCGGGAGGAACCGGGGATGCCTACGATCGTGATCGCCAACCCCAAGGGAGGCGTCGGCAAGAGCACGCTCGCCACCAACCTCGCGGGCCTGTATGCGCGCCAGGGCCACGCGGTGATGCTGGGGGACGTCGACCGCCAGCAGAGCGCGCGCCAGTGGCTCGCGCTGCGGCCGCCCAAGGTGCCCACGATCCGCGGCTGGGACGTCAGCCCCGGCAACATCGCTCGACCACCCAAGGGCACGACCCACGTCGTGCTCGACACGCCCGCGGGGCTCGACGGCAAAGGGCTCGACGACGTGCTGCGTATCGCGGACAAGGTGATCGTGCCGCTGCAGCCGAGCCTGTTCGACATCCAGGCGACGCACACCTTCCTGAACACGCTGCGCGCACACAAGCGCGCTGAGGCCTTGTCGATCGGCGTGGTGGGCATGCGTGTGCGCGAGCACACGATCTCGAACGAGCGCCTGCACGAGTACCTGGGCACGTTGCCGGTGCCGGTGGTGGCCTGGCTGCGCGACACCCAGAACTACGTGCACCTGGCCGCGCACGGGCTGACGCTGTGGGACGTGGCGCCGAGCCGTGCCGAACGCGACCTCGAGCAGTGGCAGCCGCTGGTCGAATGGGTCCAGCGGTGATCCGCTACGCCCGCCTCGACGACCTGCGGCCGATGGTCGGTCAGACCCTGGGCGTGAGCCACTGGGTCACGGTCGAGCAGGCGCGCATCGACGGCTTCGCCGAGGCCACCGGTGACCGCCAGTGGATCCACGTCGACCCCGTACGGGCGGCGGCGGGCCCGTACGGGCGCACGATCGCACACGGCTTCCTGACCTTGTCGCTGTTGCCGCTGCTCTCGGACACGGCCTTTGGCGTCGACGACGTGCGCATGGGCTTGAACTACGGGCTCGACCGGGTGCGTTTCATCACCCCGGTGCCCGTCGGCAGCCGCGTGCGCGGGCACTTCAAGCTGCTGGCCTTCGAGCCGCTGCCCGGTGGCGCGCAACTCAACGTCGAAGCGACGATCGAACTCGAAGGTGCGCCCAAGCCTGCCTGCGTGGCCGAGTCCGTGACGCGCCGCTTCACCTGAAGTTCCCCCATTGGGGGGTGTCGGCCGGTTGAGGCCCGGCTACGATGGGCGCGCCCGGAGGACGCCATGAAAGTCTTGCTCATCGATGACCACCCGCTCATCCTGTCTGCGCTGCAGACGGTGATCAAGGGCCTGGGCGACGACGTCACCGTGCTCGGGGTCGACGGTGCGGTGGGTGCGCGCGCGGCGCTTCTGAGCGACCCCGACTTCGACCTCGTGCTGCTCGACCTCGCGCTCGGCGACGCCGACGGCTTCGAGTTGCTGGCGGAACTGCGCACCGCGCACCCGGCAATGCCGGTGGTGGTGGTCTCGGCGTCGGAGCGCACGAGCGACGTCATCCGCGCCATCGATGCCGGCGCGATGGGCTTCGTGCCCAAGCGTTCGTCCAACGCAGTCCTGTTCGATGCCCTGCGCATGGTGATGTCGGGCGGCCTCTACATCCCGAAGCAGATGCTCGGCCTGGACGGCCCGCCGCTGCCCGAGGGCGACACCGTGCCGGCGGTGATGCGCCCCGAACACGCCCAGGCCGAGTCGCACCAGCAGGCGATGACCCTCGACAAGGTCGGCCTCACACCGCGCCAGACCGATGTGCTCGCGCTGCTGCTGCAGGGCCAGCCGAACAAGCTCATCGCGCGCGAACTGAACCTGTCGGTCGAGACGGTCAAAGACCACGTGGCCGCGGTGCTGCGCGCGCTCAACGTCAGCTCGCGCACCCAGGCCGTGCTGGCAGTGAGCCAGATGACGCAGGGGCAGGGCGGCTTCGCGGCCTGGAAGCCGGGGCCGCGGTCGTGAACCTGGCGTTGCCGGCGTTGGGTCCGGAGGCCGCCGCCGTGGTCGACGCCGGGCGCGGTGACCACATCCGCGCGCTCTACACGCAGACGCCGGCGATCCTGGCCGGCAACCTGATCGGCATTGCGCTCGTCAGCACGATCTTCTGGCCGCTCGCCGAGCCGGCGCGGGTGCTGGGCTGGGCCGGGGTGGCCGCGGTGCTGTGGACGATCCGGCTCGTGCATTGGCTGCGCTTCTCACGCACGCCCGACGCCGACGACGCGACGCTGCTGAGTTGGCGCGTGAGCTGGCGCGCATTGGCCCTGGCGCAGGGGGCGATGTGGGGAGTGGCGGTGTGGGTCTTCTGGGGCTTCGGCGAGCCCTTCCACCGCACCGCGCTGATCCTGATCGTCTACAGCTACTGCCTCGGCTCGGTGCAGCTGCTGTCGACCCAGCCGAAGGTGTTTTTCGCCTTCTTGTGCGTGGTGCTCGTGCCGACGATCGCGCGCATCGCGAGCGATCGCGCGGAGCCCTGGCACTGGCAGCTCGCCGGCATCCTGACGCTGCTGTTCGGCATCACCTGGCTCATGGGGCGCACCTACGGCAGCGCGCTCGGCCAGGCGATCGAACTCAAGAGCAAGACCGATTCGCTCGCGGCGCAGCTGCGGGTCGAGAAGGCCGAGGCCGACATGGCACGACGCAGCGCCGAGGCCGCGAGCAGCGCCAAGACACAGTTCTTCGCCGCCGCGAGCCACGACCTGCGCCAGCCGCTGCACGCGATGGGGCTCTTCGCCGAGGCCCTGCGCCAGCGCAGCCATGACCCCGAGGTCTCGTCGCTCGTGAACAGCATCAACGAGTCGGTCGACGCGCTCGAAGGGCTCTTCGGCGAACTGCTCGACATCACCCGCATCGACACCGGCGGGGTCGAAGCCAACCCGGTGCCGCTGCGCATGCGCGAGCTCTTTGCGCGCCTGCGCCTGAACTTCGAGCCGACCGCGTTCGAGAAGGGCCTCGTGCTCGCCTTCCACGGCGAGCGCCATGTCGCGCTCGCCGACCCGGTGCTGCTCGAGCGCATCCTGCGCAACCTGGTCAGCAACGCGATCCGCTACACCGACGACGGTGGCGTGCTGGTCGCCTGCCGGCCGCGCCACGGCCGGCTACTGCTCCAGGTCTGGGACAGCGGCATCGGCATCTCGGAGGCCAGCCTGCCGCGCATCTTCGACGAGTTCTTCCAGGCCCAGAGCAACCGCCCGCTCGAAGCGCACCAGCGCAAGGGTCTGGGACTGGGCCTGGCGATCGTGAAGCGGCTCGCCGCGCTCATGGGCACGGATGTGGCCGTGCGTTCGCGCGTCGGCCACGGCACCTTGTTCTCCCTCGAGGTGCCGCTGGGCAAGATGCCGCGCGCGGCCGATGCCGCGCCCGTGTCGGGCAAGGCGCCGCTCGGGCTCACCCTGCAGGGCCGGCTGATGGTGGTGGTGGAAGACGAGCCCGCGGTGCGCGAAGGCCTGGTCGTGCTGCTGAAATCCTGGGGCGCGAGCACGGTCGCGTTCGACACCGTGGCGGCCGTGCAGGCCTGGCTCGCCAGCGGCCCGGCCGAGGCGCCGGACCTGCTCATCGTCGATTACCGCCTGCCGGCAGGAACCACCGGCCTGCAGGCACTGGCCGCGCTGCGCGCGCACTGGCCGCGCCAGAACCTGCCGGCGATCGTGGTCACCGGCAGCTCGCTCGGCGGCCACGAAGACGAAGCCGAGGCGCACGACTTCCACCTGCTCATCAAGCCGGTGCTGCCCAACAAGCTGCGCGCGATGATCGGCTTCAAGCTCGGCGTGCGCTGAGCCCGGATGCCGCCCCGGTCAGGCTTTCAGCCGTCGACGAAACTGGCGCAGGACGGTGCGCAGACCATTTCCGAGCGGCCCAGGATGCGCTTGGACTGCAACTGGGCCTGCTGGCGGTGCTTGCCGCACCTGAAGCACGAGCGCGTGTTGCCGGTACCGAGGAAAGGCGAGCCAGGCACCTTGGCGCCATAGCGAAGGCCATCTTCAGAGAGCTTGCTTGAAACGACTTTTGCCATCCCCGTATTGTCGCAGGATTGGCGTCCCCGGGCTTCGGTGAGGGTTTGGCGGCCGTCAGGCGGCCTTCAGGGAGGCAGAAGGCGTATCCGACGGGTGCCGATGGCCACCTCGTCGCCGGCCCGCAGCTTGCGCCCGCGCCGCAGTTCGGGCGTGCCGTTGACCTGGACGCCACCGTCCGCGATCAGGACCTTGGCGGCACCACCGCTGGGTGCCAGCCCGCTGGCCTTGAGCAGTGCGTCGAGCGTGATGTGATCGCCGCGGAGCTGAAAATCGTCCGCAGGCATCGGCGGCGTGCTCAGGCCGCCGAATAGGCGAGCCGGACGTAGATCGGCGCAAAAGCCTCGGCCTGCGTCAGCTCGAGCAGGCGCTCGCGGCTCAGTTCCAGCATCGCGATGAAGGTGACGACCAGCACCGGCACGCCGCGGCCGGGGTCGAAAAGCTCATGGAACTCAACGAAGCGCTGCCCTTGCAGGCGCTTGAGCACTTGGCTCATGTACTCGCGCACCGAGAGCTGCTCACGCGTGATCTTGTGGTGCTGGTTGAGCTTGGCGCGCTTGAGGATGTCGAGCCAGGCGGCGCGCAACTCGTCGGCGTTGACGTCGGGGAAACGCGGCTCCAGCGCTTGCTCGATCGCGACCTGGGCGCGCAGGAAGTCGCGCCCGAGCACCGGCAGCGTGTCGAGCCGCGCGGCGGCGAGCTTCATGCGTTCGTACTCGAGCAGCCGGCGCACGAGTTCGGCGCGCGGGTCTTCGGCCTCGGCGCCGTCGGCGGACTTCTTCGGCGGCAGCAGCATGCGCGACTTGATCTCGATCAGCATCGCTGCCATCAGCAGGTACTCGGCCGCGAGTTCGAGGTTGCGCTGGCGGATCTGCTCGACGTAGTCCAGGTACTGGCGCGTCACCGCCGCCATCGGGATGTCGAGCACGTTGAAGTTCTGCTTGCGGATCAGGTACAGCAAGAGGTCGAGCGGGCCCTCGAAGGCTTCGAGAAAGACCTCGAGCGCGTCGGGCGGGATGTACAGGTCCTGCGGCAGCTTGAACAGCGGCTCGCCGTAGAGGCGGGCCAGGGCCACCTGGTCGATCACCTGCGGCAGCTCTGCGAGCGCCACATCGTCGTCAGCGGTGGACACCTTCAGGTCTTGGTCTGGTAGACGTAAGGCTGCTGTGCGACGCGGGCGTCCTGCCAGTCTGCCTGCGCCGTGCGGTCGATCGCGCGGTCCCACAGCAGCGCGCGCCCGTGCTTCTGCTCGGCTTCGAGCGCGGGGCGCTGCACCTTCATCTGCTCGATGAACTGCGTGACGTCCGAGGTGTAGGGCTTCCAGAACAGCGGCATGGCGGCAGTTTACCCGCCCGCCTGGTCGGGGCTGCGCGCGCCGGGCGCGTTCGCGGCCTCGGCCATCGTCGGCACGATGTGCTCGGCACCCAGCACGGCCTCGAAGCCGGAGCGCCGCATCAGCGACAGCGGCTGCTCGTTCACGTTCGCCAGCACCAGCGCCACCCGGCGCCGCTGCAGCGCCCGGTGCATCTGCCGCAGCGCGTCCAGCCCCGAGGTGTCCATCGAGATCAGGCGGTGCATTTCCAGCACCACGGCGCGGGTATCGAGTGCCACACGCCCCGGAAGCGCCTCGATCTTGCCCACGGCGCCGAAGAAGAGCGGGCCGAACAGCTCGAAACCCTGCACCCCTGCCGGCAGACCGTCGGCGGGCAATGCGGTGACGCGGAACAACTGCCCCATGCGCCAGATGAAGAACACGCAGGCCATGATCAAGCCCACTTGCACGGCCACCGTGAGGTCGAAGATGACCGTCAGCAGGAAGGTGCCGACGAGGATGACGCGGTAGGTCAGCGCGAACTGGCGCAGGCGCTTGAACTCATGCCACTCGCCCATGTTCCATGCCACGTGAAGCAGGATGCCGGCCAGCGCGGCCAGCGGCACGTGCGTCGCGAGGGGCGCTGCCAGCAGCACGATCAGCAGCAGCGACAGTGCGTGCACGATGCCGGCGATCGGGCTGGTGGCGCCCGCACGCACGTTGGTGACGGTGCGGGCGATGGTGCCGGTGGCCGGGATGCCACCGAAGAAGGGCACCACGAAGTTGGCCACGCCCTGGCCCATCAGCTCCTGGTTCGGGTCGTGGCGCGGTTGTTCGCTCAGGTTGTCGGCCACGCGTGCGCACAGCAGCGACTCGATGGCGCCCAGCAGTGCCAGCGTGACGGTGGGGAACAGCAGTTCCTTGGCCGATTCCCAGCTGAACGGCGGCAAGGCCAGGTCGGGCAGGCTCTGCGGGATGCCACCGAAGCGAGAGCCGATGGTTTCGACCGGCAGGTTCAGCAACGCGGCCAGCAGCGTCATCGACACCAGCGCCACCACCGGGCCGGGCACGCGCGAAAAAGTGCGCAAGGTGCGGCCTTCGATCACACGCTCGGGCAAGGCGCCGCTGACAAAGAGCCGGGGCCACAGGAACAGGCCGCCGAAGCAGGCCAGGCCGATGCCCAGCGCATAGACGTTCACGCTGCCGATGTGGGCCCACAGCGTGCCGATCTGGGCAAAGAAGTCGGCCGGCAGCTTGTCGATCTGCAGGCCCAGCAGGTCGCGCAGTTGCGACAGCCCGATCAGCACCGCGATGCCGTTGGTGAAGCCGATGATGATGCTCACCGGGATGTAGCGCACCAGCGCGCCGAGCTTGAACAGCCCCATCAGGAACAGCAGCACACCCGAAAGCGCGGTGGCGATGAGCAGGTTGGTCAGGCCGTAACGCTGCAGGATGCCGTAGACGATGACGATGAAGGCGCCCGCCGGCCCGCCGATCTGCACCGACGAGCCGCCGAGCGCGCTGATCAGGAAGCCGGCGACGATCGCAGTGACGATCCCCTGCTCGGGCTTCACCCCGCTGGCGATCCCGAAGGCCATTGCCAGCGGCAGCGCGACGATGCCCACCGTGAGGCCGGCGCCGACGTCGGTGACGAAGCGCTGGCGGTCGTAGCCCTTCAACGCATCGAGCAAGCGGGGGCGGAAGGGGTGCACCGACCGAGTTTAGGGCTGCCGCCCAGCGCCCGGGCTTCGGCCAGAACGCGCTCCGCGCCGAGGCTTGATCGCGCTCAAAGGCAGTGCAGCGCCGGGTTCCGGCCGTCGAACATTCCGCGACGATGGGGCTGCCAGGCTCCTCAGCGTGCGGTCGTGGGGTCGATCACCGCCGCCACGGCCGTGATCCTGTTGGCCGGGAAGCCCGACTTCTCGGCGTGGGCCCTGATCAGGCTCTCGCTCGGCGCGTTGTAGACGCAATAGATCTTGTCGCCGGCAACGTAGCTGTGCACCCACTGGATGTCGGGGCCGAGCGCGCGCAGCACGCCGTTGGACTTCTGCGCCGCGTCGCGCAGTTGCACCGGCGTCATGTTGCCGGCGCCCTTGATCTCGCGTTCGATCAGGTACTGCTGCAGTGGTGGGGCGGACTGGGCCGAGGCGCTCGCGGCGAAAGCGAGCAGTGCGACGGCGACAAGGGCATTCAAGTTCATCATGGCGGGGCTCCTGGCGTTCATGGTTGATAGAAGTACGGGTCGAGCACGCTGACCTCGGTGATGCGGCCGACCGGCAAGCCGTTGCGATCGGCCACCTTGCGGATGGCTTCGGGCGCCGGCGCGTCGTAGATGCAGAACGTGCCCTTGCGGTCCGGGCTCACGTAGGAATGGACCCAGGTCACGCCGTGCTCGGCATTGTTGGCAACGACGCCGGCCACGGCCTTGCGGCCCTCGGCGTTCATCGGGATCGACAGGCCGTCGGGGAAGCTGCGTTCGATCAGGTAGCGGGGCATCGGGGACTCCTTGTCCAGGTTCGGCGGCACCGCGCCGTCGATGTGACAAGGATGGCCGCCCCTTCGGCGCGCCGCAGCGGTGGGCTTGCCTAGATTGGCGCTGGCGGTTGCCCAGATTGCGTCGCCAGACCCGCGCGCTGCGCGGCCTGGATCGCCGCGACGCGTGAATCGACACCGAGCTTGGCGAAGGCCGCGGCCAGGTGGTGATCGACGGTGCGCACCGATCGGTGCAGGCGCTGGGCGATCTCGGCGTTGCGCAGCCCCTCGCACAGCAGGCGCAGCACTTCGAGTTCACGCGTGGTCAGGCCGAAGGCGTGTTCGCGCGTCGATGCGCGGGCGCCGCGCGCGACGCCGCGCACGCCGGCTTCGCGCAGGCGCTGGCGCAGCGCCTCGGCGGCCGGGCGGGCGCCCAGACCTTCGAAGACTTCAAGGGCTTCGCGCTGCCCGCCTTCGTCGCCTTCGGCCAACGCGCGTGCGCGTTCGAAGGGGCAGCCCAGGGCCTGCCAGGCGTCGGCCGCCTCGCGCCAGCGGCCGGCGATCTGCAGCGCGTAGGGCTCGGCGCAGCCGTCGGGTGTGCTCGGGTCGGGCGTGCCGGCGCGCCACAGCCACCAGCTCAGCTCGCCGACGAACCAGGGGTGGCCCTTGGCGCGCGCCAGCGGCAGCGCCCGCTGGACCTCGGCGTGCAGCGCCGCGATGTCGCCGAGCGCGAACGCGGCCTCGGCGCGTGCGCACGCGGTGGGAGCCATGCGTTGCAGGGTCTGGCTGGCCTGGGCGAGGCGCAGCGCGGTGTCGAGGGCCGCATCAGCGCCCGGGTCGCCGCGGCGCAGGCGTACCCGTGCCAGCGCGACCCACGCCATCAGGTTCGACTTCTCGTCGGCATCGTGCGCGAGCACCTCGGTCGCGGTGGCCGCGGCCTCGTCCCACCGCCCGCGCAGCATCAGGCACAAAGCCAGCCAGGCGCTCGGGTAGCCGTGTTCGACGTCATTGGCTTCGGCCAGCGCGATCGACTCGCGCAGGTAGCCCTCTGCGTCTCGCAGCCGCATCACCTCGCCCGCGGCCGAGCCGATCATCCCCAGCGCGCTGGCCAGTTGCGCCCAGCGTCCGTCGGCGCGGCGGCGGTCGATAAGCGCGTGCAGCATGGCGCGGCCGGCTTCGTAGTCGACGAACATCAAGGCTGCGCCCATGCCGTTCTGCACCCGTTCGATCGTGTCCTGATCGCCGAGCGACTCGGCCAGGGCGAGGGCGCGGCGGCCCCAGCGCACGCTGTCTTCGTAGTCGCGATCGAGCATGCGCAGATGCGATTCGAGGGCCCAGATGGCGGCATGGGTGGCGGAAGGCGGCAGCGGTTCGATTTGCGCCAGCGCCCCCTGCAGCACCGCCCCGGCTTGCGGATGCCTGAGCTGCGCGGTGAGGGGACTGAACTGGCGCGCAAGGTTCAAAGCGGCGCGCAAGGTGTCGCCGCGCGCGTGCGACCGGGTCGCGATCTCGCGCAGGGCGTGCAGTTGTTCGTCGCTCCAACCATTGACGCCAGCGGCCACGGCGAAGCGGTCGAGCCATTCGATGCGCTCGTCCTCGTCGCGTGGCGTGCCGTGCTGCAGCGCGATGCGCCACTGCGCGCCCTGCTCGCGCCAGGCCCCGCGCTCGGCCGCTTCGCGCGCGGCCTGC
>DATDER010000233.1:0-16198 GCA_036523095.1 Rubrivivax sp. | reverse complement strand
CGACCGCCGCGCCGACCTGGGATCGATCCGGGTGCCGACGCTGTGCCTGGCCGCGGAACACGACCGCACGGCGCCGCCGGCCGTTCTGCAAGGCATGGCCCAGCGCATTCCGGGGGCCGCGTACGCCTGCGTGGCGCAGGCGGGCCATGTGGCCAATGCCGAGCAGCCCCAGGCCTTCAACGCGGCGCTGTTGCACTTCCTGCAGCGCCACTTCGACTGATCCGGGGGAAAACATGTCCGCCGCCGCCAAACAAGCGCCCCACATCGCCGGCAACGCCGACCCGCTGAGCCACCAGCAACGCGATCTGATCGAACGCGCCGCCACGCTCGGGCGCGAACGTTTCGCGCCGCGTGCGGCGCAGATCGACCGCGACGCGACCTTCCCGTTCGAGAACTACGCCGAACTGCGCGCCGCCGGCCTGCTGGGAATCTGCGTGCCGCGCGACCAGGGCGGCCAGGGGGCCGACTTCGCGACCTACGTCATGGTCGCGGCCGAGATCGCGCGCCACTGCGGCGCCACCGCGCTGACCTGGAACATGCACGTCTGCTCGACGATGTGGGCCGGCTTCATCGCCGATGCCCTGGAGATGACGCCGCGCCAGCGCGCCGACCACGATCGAACGCGCAAGCTGCACTTCCAGCGCATCGTGGGCGACGGCAAGGTCTACGCACAACCCTTCTCCGAAGGCGGCGCCGCCGCGGCCGGCAAGGCGCCTTTCGGCACCCTGGCGACCCGCGTGGATGGCGGGTACCGCGTCACCGGCCGCAAGATCTTCGCCTCGCTTGCCGGTGCGGCCGACTACTACGGCGTGCTGTGCACGCTCGATACACCCGGCGCGACGCAGCGCGACGCCTTGTACCTGGCGGTGCCGGCGGATGCGGCCGGGGTCAGTGTCAGCGGTGACTGGGACCCGCTCGGCATGCGAGGCACCGTCTCGCGCACGCTCGACTTCAAGGACGTTCTCGTGCCCGACGAGGCGCGGCTGATGCCCGAGGGCCTGTACTTCCAGGCCGCGCAGCGTTTCCCGCACATGTTCGCGACGCTGTCGCCGACCTACATGGGCCTGGGCCAGGCGGCCTACGATTTCACGGTCCAGTACCTGCGTGGCGAGGTGCCGGGCACGCCGCCGGTCAAGCGCCGCATGTACCCGACCAAGCAGGTCGCGGTCGCTGAGATGCGCGTCAGGCTGGAGCAGACGCGCGCCATCTTTCTGCAGAACGCACGCGACGCGCAGGTCGATCCCGACCGCGACATGCGCATGCGGCTCTTCGCGGCGCACTACACGATCATGGAGAACGCGAACGACCTCGCGCGGCTGGCGATCCGCACCTGCGGCGGGCAGTCGATGCTGAAGTCGCTGCCGCTCGAACGCATCTATCGCGACAGCCGCTGCGGCTCGCTGATGCTGCCCTGGACAGCGGAACTCTGCATCGACCGCCTCGGCCGCGAGTGCCTCTACGAACCCGGCGAGCGCGACGAGGCCATCGAGTAGCGGCGATGCTCGAACGCGCGATACCCCCGCACCTGATGGCGGCCGCGCTGCAGCACCTGCAGCACGCCGACGTTCAGCGCGGCGCGGTGGTCGCCTGGCTCGGCCACAACAGCTGGGACTTGCTGGCCACCTTGGCAGCGTGCGAGCAGCTCGGCGCTGTGCTGCTGCCGCTGAACTGGCGCCTCGCCGCGGCCGAACTGGCGCAGATCGTCAGCCATGCCGGCGCCGGGCACCTGATGGGCACGCCGGAGGTTGAAACGCTTGCCGGCGAACTGCTGGCGCAGGTGCGGCTGACGCCGGGCCCGGCCGACGGCGTGCAGACCGGCGACCTGCTGCTGGTCTACACGTCGGGCACGACCGGGCAGCCGAAGGGCGCCATGCACACGGTGGCCGGCATGCAAGCCAACGCGCTGGCGGCGATCCACGCGCAGCGCCTGGATGCGAAGAGCCGCGTGCTGTCGGTGCTGCCGCTGTTCCACATGGGCGGCTTGGCGATCCAGACGATGCCGGCGCTGATCGCTGGCGGCCAGGTCCTGCTGCACCCGCGTTTCGACCCCGCTCTGTGGTTCGACGCAGTCGCCAGCTGGCGGCCGACAACGACGTTGCTGGTGCCGGCGGTGATGCGCGCGCTCGTCGAGCACCCGCGCTGGGCTGCGGCCGACCTGTCGTCGCTGCAGTTCGTCAATAGCGGATCGCAGGTCGTGCCACGGCCGCTGATCGACGCCTTCCACGCCCGTGGTGTGCCGGTCGCGCAGGTCTACGGCGCCACTGAAACCGGGCCGGTGTCGATCGTGCTGGGGCCCGAAGAGGCCGTGCTTCGCTCCGACGGCGCTGGGCGGCCGGCCCTGGGCGTGCAGGTGCGGCTGACCGCCGACGGGGAGGTGCTGCTGAAAGGTGCGAACCTGATGCGCGGCTACCACCGGCAGACCGAGGCGTCGTTTGACCAGGGCGGCTGGTTCCATACGGGCGACCTGGCACTGCAACACGACGACGGTCGTGTGGAGGTCGTCGGCCGTTCGAAGGAGCTGATCATCTCCGGCGGCGAGAACATCCACCCGGCAGAAATCGAGAACTTGCTGGCGCGCTTTCCCGGCATCGCCGAGGCCGCCGTGGTGGGTGTTCCGGATGCACGCTGGGGCGAGGTGCCCGTGCTGGCCCTCGTCCCGCGCCCCAACGAGGTCATCGACGAAACAGCGCTGCAGCGGCTGTTCGACGACCGGCTGGCCCGCTTCAAGCACCCGCGCCGCGTCGTCGTGCTCGAGGGCTTGCCGAGGACCGCACTCGGCAAGGTGCAGCGCGCCGTGCTTCAGGCGCGCTGCATCGGCGGCTGAACCGCGTTCAATTCGCCGCTTCGGCCCAGGCCGACCCCGCGACGCGCAGCCGGTGCGACAGGTGGCTGGCGATGTTGCGGTAGATCGTTGCCGCGACGGTCGGCCGCTGCCGCGTCAGTTCGTCGAGCGCCGTGTGTGTCAGCCGGCGCACCTCGGTCGGTCCATCGGCGCGCGCGTCGGCGCTGCGCTGGCCGCCGTCGAGCATCGCCAGCTCGCCCAGCATGATGCCGGGCGAGAACGAGGCGTAACGATGATCGCCGCTGGCGCTGACGACGCTGATCGACCCGCTGGTCACGACATACAACCCGTCGGAGGGGTCACCTTGGCGGAACAGGTGTTCGCCATCGACGAGTGTGCGCGTCGTCATCAACGCGTTGACCGCGTTGGCGTCGTCGCCTTCCACGCCCCGCAGCAGCGTGTCGAAGGCGGGATGTGCCGACCCTGCGCTGAGCACACCCTTCTCGGCCAGCAACTGTCGCTCGGCCGCCTCGATCGCCCGGTCGGCGTCGGGATGGCGCTCATTGCCCTCGGCGCCGAACCTGCTGAGCCAACGTCCATGGGTTTGTGTCGGCACCGCCGCCGCCAGCAGCAGTTGCACCTGCCGCCGTTCCAGGATCGGACCGAGGTCGCTCAACATCGTCGCGCCGGTCTCGTCGATGCTGTTCACGCGGCGCAGGTCGAGCACCAGGAAGCGGCAGTCGAGCGGCAGGCGCCGTGCTTCCTCGACGATGCGTGGTGCGTTGCCGAAGAACAGCGCGCCGTGGAGCTCGAAAGTGACGATGCGTGAACGCAGGTCGCGCAAGACCTGCTCCTCGGGCGCCGGCCAAACGCGGCGCGACGGTCGACTGGCAGCGTCGTAGCGCGCCCGAATCACGGTGCCGTGCTGCGACCGCATGAACATGGCGGTCGCGAGCAGCAGGCCCGCGCCGACACCGGCGCCGACGCCAACCGTCACGGTGAGGGCGCAGACGAGGCCGACGACGAACAGGCTGTTCCCCATCTTTGCAACCGAACGGTCGCGGTGCAGGCGGCGCAGCATGCCGCGCGACCAGCGGTCGGCCAGCGCAACGCCGATGGTCAGCATGACGCCCGCCACCACCACGCGCGGGAGCAGCGAAATGGCGTCGTCGGCGCCGGCCAGCAGCAGGGCGCTGGTCGCCGCGGCGGCGCATGCCGCGGCGCGACCGTGACCACCGGCGCCGTGCACGGCCAGCGCGCCGGTGCGCAGCACGGTCAGCGGCAGCGCGCCGAAGACGCCGCCGACGAGGTTGGCCAGTCCGTTGGCCAGCAGGACGCGGTCGCCGTCGCTGTGCAGCGCGAGCGAGCGGTCGATGGCGCGCAGCGAGAGCATCGCTTCGAGCGAGCCCATCAGCGCCAACAGCAGCGAGGTCAGCACGATGGCCGTGGCATGCGGCAGCAGCAGGCTCCCGAGTGCGGGCCGTGCCAGGGGCGGGGGCAGGGCGCCGCCGGGCATCGTTACCGTCACGGGGCCCAGCGTGGCGCCGAGATCCAGGCCGGGCCAGTTTTGGCGCAGCAGGTGGTAGATCGCCATGCCAGCGAGCATGCCGATCAGCACCGCGGGCAGCCGCGGCGCGCGCCACGCCAGCAGCCAGACGCCGGCGGCGGTACCGAGCCCGAGCAGCATGGCGGCCGGGTGGCCGCCGCGCATTGCACCCCAGGGGTCGGCCTGCCACGCCGTCGGGTCGATCGCCAGCAGTACCGGCACCTGCGCCACCAGCACCAGCAGCGCGACCCCATCCATGAACCCCGAAAGCACGGTCTGGGGCACGTAGGCCGAGAACCTGCCCAGACGCAGCAGGGCCATCACGATCTGAAGCAGGCCCATGCCGACGACTGCGGCGCTGGCCGCGGCGACGGCGGTCAACGTCAGGTTGACCGGCGTGCTGCCCGCCGGTGCCATGCCGGCGACGCGCGCGATGAGCGCAGCCAGGATGATGGTGGTGGCTGAACTGGGCCCGCCGATGGGCAGTGGGGTGCCGGAGCACAGCGCGAACAACAGCGCGCTAACGGCGGTGGCTGCGAATGCTGCGGCTACCCCGACACCGGCTGCTTGCGGGCCAAGCGACGCGTACGCCAGGAGACCGAGGGAGATGACGAGCGCGAAGGTGACGACGGCGCCCGTGGCACCGGCGACAGCTTGACGGGAAAGAGAAGTCAGGGCGCGTACGAACAAAAGGGAAAGTGTATGCGGGGTATCCAGGCCGCTCGACCTTGAAATGCGCCGCCTCTTCCCAATCTTTGTCGCAACCGGAGACTCCGACCATGCGACTCGACAAGCTCACCACCGCCTTCCAGCAAGCGTTGAACGAAGCCAGTTCCCTGGCCGTGGCGCGCGACAACCCCTACATCGAACCCTCGCACCTGCTCGCGGCGATGCTCGTCCAGCCCGACGGGCCGAAGGCGCTGCTCGACCGCGCCGGTGCCAACACGGCTGGGCTCAAGACCGCGATGGACACGGCAATCAACGGCCTGCCGGGCGTGCAGGGCGGGGGACAGGTTCAAGCCGGGCGCGATCTGGTGCAACTGCTGCAGGCGGCGGACAAGGAAGCCGGCAAACGCGGTGACCAGTTCATCGCGAGCGAGATGTTCCTGCTGGCTTTGTCCGACAGCAAGAGCGACCTGGGCGGCATCGTGCGCGGCCACGGGCTGACGCGAAAGTCGCTCGAAGCCGCGATCGATGCCGTGCGCGGCGGCCAGACCGTCGACTCCGCCGAATCCGAAGGCCAGCGCGAGGCGCTGAAGAAGTACACGCTCGACCTCACCGAGCGCGCGCGCCAGGGCAAGCTCGACCCGGTGATCGGCCGCGACGACGAGATCCGGCGTGCGATCCAGGTTCTGCAGCGCCGAACGAAGAACAACCCGGTGCTGATCGGCGAGCCCGGTGTGGGCAAGACCGCCATCGTCGAAGGCCTGGCCCAGCGCATCGTCAATGGCGAGGTGCCCGACACGCTGAAGAACAAACGTGTGCTGGTGCTCGACATGGCCGGCCTGCTCGCGGGCGCCAAGTACCGCGGTGAATTCGAGGAACGCCTCAAAGCCGTGCTGAAGGAAGTCGCGGCCGACGAAGGCCGGATCATCCTGTTCATCGACGAGTTGCACACGATGGTCGGTGCGGGCAAGGCCGAAGGTGCGATCGACGCCGGCAACATGCTCAAGCCAGCGCTCGCGCGCGGCGAGCTGCATTGCATCGGCGCGACGACGCTGAACGAATACCGCAAGTACGTCGAGAAGGACGCCGCGCTCGAACGCCGCTTCCAGAAGGTGCTGGTCGATGAACCGACGGTCGAGGCCACGATCGCGATCCTGCGCGGGCTGCAGGAGAAGTACGAAGTCCACCACGGGGTCGAGATCACCGACCCGGCGATCGTCGCCGCGGCCGAGTTGAGCCACCGCTACATCACCGACCGCTTCCTGCCCGACAAGGCGATCGACCTCATCGACGAGGCGGCAGCCAAGATCAAGATCGAGATCGACTCCAAGCCGGAGGTCATGGACCGCCTCGACCGCCGCATGATCCAGCTCAAGATCGAGCGCGAGGCCGTGCGCAAGGAAAAGGACGAAGGCTCGAAGCGACGCATGGGCTTGATCGAGGAAGAGTTGGTCAAGCTGCAGCGCGAGTCGAATGATCTCGAAGAAGTCTGGAAGGCCGAGAAGGCCGCCGCCCAGGGCTCCGCGCAGGTGAAGGAAGAGATCGAGCAGATCAAGTTCCAGATCGAGGAACTCAAGCGCAAGGGCAACTTCGACAAGGTGGCCGAGTTGCAGTACGGCCGGCTGCCCGAGCTCGAGAAGAAGTTGCACGCCGCACAGACCACCGAACAGGGCAAAGCCAAGGGGGCCAAGGCCGGCACCGGCGGGCCGCAGTTGCTGCGCACCATGGTCGGCGCCGAAGAGATCGCCGAGGTCGTGTCGCGTTCCACCGGCATCCCGGTCAGCAAGCTGATGCAGGGCGAACGCGACAAGCTGCTGCAGATGGAAGCCAAACTGCACGAACGTGTCGTCGGGCAGGACGAAGCCATCGTCGCGGTGGCCGACGCGATCCGCCGTTCACGCGCCGGGCTATCCGATCCGAACCGGCCGCTCGGCTCCTTCCTGTTCCTCGGCCCCACGGGCGTGGGCAAGACCGAGCTGTGCAAGGCGCTTGCCGGCTTCCTGTTCGACAGCGAGGACCACATGATCCGCGTCGACATGAGCGAGTTCATGGAGAAACACTCGGTCAGCCGCCTGATCGGCGCGCCGCCCGGCTACGTGGGTTACGACGAAGGCGGCACGCTCACCGAAGCCGTGCGCCGCAAGCCCTACAGCGTGCTGCTGCTCGACGAGGTCGAGAAGGCGCACCCGGACGTCTTCAACGTGCTGCTGCAGGTGCTGGACGACGGCCGCCTGACCGACGGCCAGGGCCGCACGGTCGACTTCAAGAACACCGTGATCGTGATGACCAGCAACCTCGGCTCGCACATGATCATGCAGATGGCGGGGCAGGACTCGGAGCTGATCCGCGAAGCGGTGTGGGCCGAGGTCAAGGCGCACTTCCGCCCCGAGTTCCTGAACCGTATCGACGAGACAGTCGTTTTCCACGCCCTGGACGAGAAGCACATCGTCTCGATCGCGAGGATCCAGCTGCGCGTGCTCGAAACACGCCTCGCCAAGCTCGACATGAAGCTGGTGGTGTCGGACGAGGCGCTGGCCGAGATCGCGAAGGTCGGCTTCGACCCGGCCTTCGGCGCCAGGCCGCTCAAGCGGGCGATCCAGCAGCGGATCGAGAATCCGGTCGCCAAGCTGATCCTGCAAGGCCGCTTCGGCCCGAAGGACGTGATCCCGGTCGACGTCGAAGGCGGGGAGTTCGCCTTCGAGCGTGTGGTGCACTGAGTCCGCGGGCAGAGGCCTGGAAGGGCCCCTGCGGTTGACGAAGGACCTTTGGGGTAGAAGCCCCGGCATGAAAGCTACGCAGCGTCGAGCAGAGGCTCCAGGCGCTGCAGTTGCACCCGCACCAGCATCGGGTTGGCCAGCGCGCGGTCGAACACCGCGAGCATGCCGAGCGTGCGCTGCTGCGGCATCTGGCGCACGAACAGCAGTTGGCGGTCGAGCGTGATCAGGCATTCGGCCGAACTGCCGGGGTCCCCCAGCCGCACCCCGCTGGCGATTGCCGCCGCGAGCAGGTGGGTGCCTTGGGCCGCAACCGTTTCGATGCTGCCGCGGCGACCGGCGTGCGCCACCGGGCGGCCGCTCGGCAGCTCGAAGAGGCAACAGCCGAGTGAGCCCTTGAGCGTCGCGCAGGCCTGCGCATAACGCGAGAGCTGGGCTTCGCCGAGCCGGCCCGCAGCCGCGCTGTCAGTGGCAGGCATCGGCCGCATCGGCAAGGGCTCGGGCGTCGGCACTGGAGCTGGCACTGGCACTGGCACTGGCACTGGAGCTGGCACTGGAGCTGGCGCTGGCGGCACATCGGCGAATGCCGGCGTCAGCACCAGGCTTTGCAGCGGCAGGAACTGCTGCGCGGCGGGCGGCATGACCGGCAGCGGGGTCGGCGGTGTGATGGGCGGCTGGGAGGTGGGCACCGGATTCTCGAAATGGAGGCGCGTCTCCGGCAGGTTGTTGCGCAGCCGGTTCCAGGCGCCGTTGATGTAGGCCCAGCGCCCTGCGGTGTCGCCCGCCACCGGCGTGATGGAGGCCGACACCGGCGTGTCCATGACGAGCCGGCGTGCCTGTTCGGCCAGCTCGGGTGATGGCATCGACGCCGGCACGAGGATCAGCTGTTTGTTGTGCCACGGTGCACTCGACAGGCGCTCGCGCAAGGGCGCGAACTGCGCTGCCACCGCGTGCGGGGCCAGCGTGCCGACGAGCACCACGCCCAGGCGGCTGAAGGCGAGCAGGGTGTCGGCGATCAGGCGCCGTGTCGTTGTGTCGGCGTCGGCGGCGGTGGCGTATACACGCAGCGGAGGACCCGGCGGCGCGCCCTTGGCAGTGGGCAGCGCGATGAACTGCAGCGTCGCCAGCGTCACGCCGGCGCCCTGGCGGCGGATCGCCAGGGTCTGCAAGGGCAGGTGCAAGGCGGTGGCCAATTCGACCAGGAAGCGGGCGCTCATCGCCGCGCCCAGGTCGTGCACCGCGATGAAGGTCGGTTGCTGGGCCTCGAACTGGCGTTGCAGTGCCTCGGCCGGCGGGCACGCGGCGAAGATCTCGAAGGCGTGGTCACCCACCTGGGTGCCGACTTCGGCCAGGTTGCGGCCGAGGTACTCCTCGCTGCCCATGATGCGCGTGGCCGTGCTGTTCAGCACCTGCGTGGCTTGCCAGGGGTCGAAGGGTCTTGCGGGTGGCGAGCTCTGCATCTCGGGCAACCTTTGGGGCAGGAAGCGTGTCTGTGTCGAGGGCGGGAAGCCACCCCCTCCGTAGAATCGTCCGCATGGAACAAAACTTGAGCGCCCCGACCGCCGCCTCGCCGGCCCCGGTGGTCATTGTTGGCGCCGGCCTGGCGGGGCTGGCCGTGGCGCTCAACCTGGCCGACCGGATGCCGGTCGTGGTGCTGGCCAAGCGGCGCCTCGACGAAGGCGCGACGGCCTGGGCGCAAGGCGGGATCGTCGGTGTGCTCGGCTCCGACGACAGCATCGAATCGCACGTGCGCGACACCCAGGACGCCGGCGCCGGCCTGGTCGACGAGGAGACGGCGCGTTTTGTCGCCGAGCACAGCGCGGCGGCGATCGAGTGGCTGGTCGAACGTGGTGTGCCGTTCACCGAAGACGCGAGCGGCCCGCTCGGCCTGCACCTCACGCGCGAAGGCGGGCACGCGGTTCGGCGCATCGCCCATGCGGCCGACGCCACCGGCAAGGCGATCCACGACGCGCTGCTGGCGCAGGCGAAACAGCATCCGAACATCGTGCTGCGCGAGCGTTGGATGGCGGTCGACCTGATCACCGCGCGTCACGTCGGCCGCGACACGCCGCCGCGCTGTTACGGTGTCTACGCGCTCGACATGGATTCGCGCCGCGTCGAGACCCTGCCCGCGGCGGCGGTGGTGCTCGCCACCGGCGGCGTGGGCAAGGTCTACCGCTACACGAGCAACCCCGACACGGCGACAGGCGACGGTATCGCGATGGCCTGGCGCGCCGGCTGCCGGGCCGCGAACATGGAGTTCATCCAGTTCCACCCGACCTGCCTCTACCACCCGCAGGAGCGCAGCTTCCTCATCACCGAGGCGCTGCGCGGCGAGGGCGCGCTGCTCAAGCTGCCCGGCTTCGATGGCGAGGCCGCCCGCTTCATGCCGCAGCACGATACGCGCGCCGAGCTCGCGCCACGCGACATCGTCGCGCGCGCGATCGACTTCGAGATGAAGAAACACGGCGTCGATCACGTGTGGCTCGACGCCACGCACCTGGGCGAAGCTTTCCTGAAGGAACACTTCCCGACCGTGCATGCACGTTGTCTCTCGCTCGGCATCGACATTGCGCGCCAGCCGATTCCGGTGGTGCCGGCCGCGCACTACACCTGCGGGGGTGTCGTCACCGACCTCGAGGGCCGCACCGACCTGCCGGGCCTCTATGCGGTGGGAGAGACTACCTACACCGGCCTCCACGGCGCGAACCGCCTTGCCAGCAACTCACTGCTCGAATGTGTGGTGCTCGGGCGCACCTGCGCGCTGCGCATCCTGGCCGAGCCGGCCACTGCGTTGCCAGCGCTGCCGGCGTGGGACGAAAGCCAGGTCGAGGACGCCGACGAGCAGGTCGTCATTGCGCACAACTGGGACGAACTGCGGCTGCTGATGTGGAACTACGTCGGCATCGTGCGCACGACACGCCGGCTCGAACGTGCGCTGCACCGCATCCACCTGCTGCGCGGCGAGATCGACGACTACTACGCCAACTTCCGCGTCACACGCGACCTGCTCGAGCTACGCAATCTGGTCGACTGCGCCGAGCTGATCGTGCGCTCGGCGCTGATGCGCCACGAGAGCCGCGGGCTGCACTACACCCGCGACTTCCCGCACTCCTTGCCGGTGAGCTTCCCGACCGTGTTGACGCGCCCGGCGCGCAGCGCGGAGCACCGCGCCGAGGGCGGGCCGCTGCGCTGAAGCGGCCCGCGGCGCTTCAGCCGCGCGCGCGCATCGCCGTTCGCGCCTGGATGAAGCCGAAAGCGAATTCGACCGCTTCGGACACTGCGAGTTCGGCGTTGGCACGCTCGCTGTCACGCTGGAAGATCTCAAAGTCGGCCGGGTTGCAGATGTAGCGCGGCGGCAGCCGGTTCAGCGCGACGCAGGCGACGTCGATCAGCAATTCCGGGCGGTGTCGCAGCCCGGGAAACTGCGGCGCGGTCTCGATCACGGCGCGGCAGACCGCGTGTTCGTGCTGGTTGCGCAGGGCGCTGAAGTCGACGCCGGCGGCGGCGGTGCGCGAGGGGGCAGCTTTGCTCATCCCCCGCTTTCGGCGCCTGGGCGCCCAGCTTGAGCGTCAGGATTTCACGCCGCCCCGACGTTCGGTACGAAGCCGCTGCGCGGCTGCGCGATCGCGGACGGATTGCGCTGCACGAAGTCGAGCATGCGGTCGATGCAACCGAGTGCCTTGACGCGCACCGCCTCGTCGATCACGACCTCGCCCCGGCCCGATGCCAGGCAGTCGACCACACCCTGCAGCGCGTTCATCGCCATCCACGGGCAGTGCGCGCAGCTCTTGCAGGTGGCGCTGGTGCCGGCGGTCGGCGCTTCGATCAGCGTCTTGCCGGGTGCGAGCTGGCGCATGCGGTGCAGGATGCCGTTGTCGGTGGCGACGATGTATTCCTGCGCCGTGCCGTCGATCACGGCCTTCAGCAACTGCGATGTCGATCCCACCAAGTGCGCCTGGCGCACCACGGACTCGGGCGACTCGGGGTGCACCAGCACCTGCGCGTTCGGGTGCTGGCGCCGCAGCAGGTCGAGCTCGAGGCCCTTGAACTCGTCGTGCACGATGCAGGCGGCGTTCCACATCACCATGTCGGCGCCCGTTTGCTCCTGGATGTAGCGGCCGAGGTGGCGGTCGGGCGCCCAGAGCACCTTCTGGCCTTGCGCCTTCAGGTGTTCCACGATCGCGAGCGCGCAGGAGCTGGTGACCATCCAGTCGGCACGCGCCTTCACCGCCGCGCTGGTGTTGGCGTAGACGACGACCTGGCGGTCCGGGTGGGCGTCGCAGAACGCGGCAAACTCGTCCGGCGGGCAGCCCAGGTCGAGCGAGCAGGTCGCTTCCAGGTCGGGCATCAGCACGCGCTTTTCGGGCGACAGGATCTTGGCGCTCTCGCCCATGAAACGCACGCCCGCGACCACCAGCGTCTTGGCCGGGTGGTCGCGTCCGAATCGTGCCATCTCCAGCGAATCGGAGACACAACCGCCCGTTTCCAGCGCCAGGTCCTGCAGGTCGCCATCGACGTAGTAATGCGCCACCAGCACGGCGTCGTGCTGCTTCAGCAGAGCGGCGGCGCGGGCCTTGGTTTCGCCGCGTTGCGCGGGCGACAACGCCGCGGGCACCTTGGCCCAGACTTGGCTCGTGCAGCTCGTGCCGCTGCGATCCTGCTTGGTGTAATCGACGAGGACAGCGCTCATATCGTCAATGGTAGTCGCGCGGCGCGCGGCGTGCTGCCGAAGAAGCGTCCCGGGGGCGCGCCGACCGAGCGCCGGACCATCGCAGTAAAGGCGCTGGCGCTGGCGTAGCCGAGGTCGGCGGCGATCACGCCCATCGGCTTGCCTTGCGCCGCCAGGGTGAGTGCCCGCGCCAGCAGGACCTGCTGGCGCCAGGGGCCGAAGGAGGTGCCGAGCTGGTCGCGGAACAGGCGCGCCACGGTGCGCGGGCTGGCGCCGGCGCCGGTGGCCCAGCCGTCGAGCGTGGCGTGGCGCGACGGGTCGGCGAGCACCGCCTCGCACAGTGCACGCAGGCGTTTGTCCTGCGGCAGCGCGATGCCCAGCCGCACCGGCGCGGCGCGGCGCAGTTCGTCGAGCGCCAGATCGCCGAGCCGGCGTTCGCGTGCCAGCAGTTCGGCGCCGGGCGCCTGGGCGCCATCCATGGTGACGTCCATCTGCAGCACGATTTCACGCAGCAGCGACGACACCTCGAGCACGCGGCACTGGCGCCAGGTTTCGGAGGTCTCGTCGCCGACGCCCGGCCCGGCCGCCGAAGCGTGCTGGTAGACGTAGAGCGTGCGCAGCTCGGCCGCCTCGACCACGGTGACCACGTGTTCGACCGAAGGCGGGATCCACACCGCGCGCCACGCCGGGACGAGGTAGGTGTGGTGCCCGGCGGTGATGCGGGCCACACCAGAGACCGATATCGCCACCTGCGCCCACGGGTGGCTGTGGGGGAGGATCTCGGAATCGGGTTCGAGGCGGCGCGCCTTGGCACGCACGGGCCGAGCGGGTGTCGGCACATAGCGATTGGGGTTCAGCGGCGCGAGCATCGCGCGCGTGGTGGGGCGTGGCATGTTCTCGATAGAGTTTGACGGAGTATCGTAACCTTGCCGCTGTTTGCCGGCCTAGGATGTGGGCATGAGCACACTCACGCTGCCGGGCGCCGACCGGCGCAAGGACGCCACCGTCATCGGCCTCGTCAGCCTGGCACACGGCATCAGCCATTTCAGCCAGTTGCTGCTGGCGCCGCTGTTCCCCTGGCTGAAGGACACCTTCGCAGTCAGCTACACCGAGCTGGGTTTCCTGCTCACGATCTTCTTCGTCGTCTCTTGCGTGGTGCAGGCGCTGTCGGGATTCTGGGTCGACCGCTACGGCCCGCGCCCGATCCTCTTTGCCGGGCTGGCGTTGCTGGGCGTGGCGGCGCTGGGGTTCGCGGCCAGCACCAGTTACTGGATGCTCGCGGTCTTCTCCGTCGTCGCCGGCATCGGCAACGGCGTCTTCCACCCTGTGGACTACACGCTGCTGAACCGCCGCATCGGCAAGTCCCGGTTGGGGCATGCGTACAGCGCCCACGGCGTGAGCGGCAGCCTGGGCTGGGCGCTGGCGCCGGCGCTGCTGGTGCCGATCACGCTTGCGAGTTCGTGGCGCGTGGCGCTGGTCTGCGCGGCGGCCCTGGCTTTCGCCGTGATGCTGCTGCTGTGGTTGGCACGCGCCGAACTGACGGTGGAGCGTGGGCACGACCAGGCCATCGACACCGCGCCGCCGGCGGGCGCTGGCTCGCTCGACTTTCTCAAGATCCCTGCGGTCTGGATGTGTTTCGGCTTCTTCCTCTTCTACGCCGGTGCCCTGTCGATCGTGCAGAGCTTCGGGCCCGAAGCGGCACGGCAGCTGCACGCGGTGCCGGCCCCTCTGGCCGCGATCTGCCTCACGGTCTACATGGTGTGCAGCGCCAGCGGCATGGTGGCGGGTGGTTTTCTGGCATCGGAGCCCGAGCGCTGCGAGCGCATCGTCGGCGCCGCCTTCGGTGTTGCCGCGGTGCTGGCGCTGGTGGTGGGTTTCACGCGCCTGCCGGCGCTGGCGGTGCCGGTGCTGTTCGGCGCGATGGGCTTCGTCTCCGGCCTGGCCGGGCCGTCGCGAGACCTGCTGGTCAAACGCTCGACACCCGACAACGCCAGCGGACGGGTCTACGGTGTCGTCTATGCCGGGCTGGACATCGGGCAGGCGGTCGTGCCGCTGCTCATCGGCACGCTCATGGATCACCAGGCCTACAGCAGCGTGTGGCTGGTGCTGGCGCTGCTGCAAGGCGTGCTCGTCGTCAGCGCCTTCAATGTGCGCCGCGTGCGGCGCACGTTGCTGCAGCCAGCCTGAGCGCGTACCGACGCGAAGTGTTCACGCATTCGTAGGTGCGGCTCGCCGCGCCGTGGCACGAACGGCGGCCCAGAAATCTTCCGCGGCGTTGCCGAGGGGTGTCCGGTCGCGGTAGAGCCGAACCTCCATCTCGATCCACCCATCCCGGGGCGCGGCCTCGATCAAACGGCCGGCGGCCAGATCCTCGGCGATCAGCGTCTGCGGCAGCCACGCCATGCCACGGCCATCCAGCGCCATCGTCCGCAGCACCGACGCCAGGTGGGCCTTGACCACGCTCTGCGCCGGCCACCGTTCGAGTACCGCTCCGTGCACGTTGTGCAGGATGCGGCCGATGCCCGACTCTGCGCTGTAGTTCAGCATCTGCACGGGGCGAGCGGCCGTGGCGCGCGACAGTTCGTGGCGTGCCCGCCCGTCAGCGCCGGGTGCCGACACCGGAATGAGCACATCGGCACCGACACAGACGAAAGGGTAGTCCTGCGACTGCAGCTCGCCGGAAGACAGCGGATGCGCGTGGCTCAGCACGAACTGCACCTGGCTCTGCAGCAGCATCGCCTCGCAACGTGCGAAGACGTCGGAGACCAGCGTCACCGGGCCGACCGCAGTGTGCGACTCGAGTCCGCGCAGCCATCCCGGCATGAAGGTGAACGACAACGCGTGCGTGGCCGCGAAGCGCAGCGTCGTCGAGTGCGCCTCGACCACCGCTCGGGCCTCGCCCGGCACCCGCGCCACCCGCGCCTGCAGATCATGGGCAGCGGTACGAAACCACTCCCCCGCCGGCGTCAGCTTGGCCGGCTGGCTGCTGCGGTCGAACAACTCCGCACCCAGCCACTCCTCCAGCGCGCGGATGCGGCGGCTGAAGGCCGGTTGTGTCATGTGCCGCTCATCGGCGGCACGCGAGAAGTTGCCGCTGGCCGCGAGCGCCAGGAAGTCATCCAGCCACGACAGATTCATCGACATGTGATTGGGATCGAGGCCGGTGCTTTCAGGGCATCAAAGACGAAAAAAACAGCATTGGCGCTTCAGACAAGGCGAGCCGATCATTCATTCCGTCGTCAACCAACCGCATCGGAGACAAGCATGAAGATCGTCGAAATCCGCGAGAAAACCATCCCCATCAGTTCCCCCATCCGCAACGCCTACATCGACTTCAGCAAGATGACGCTGAGCCTGGTGGCGGTCGTCACCGACGTGATCCGCAATGGTAAGCCGGTGGTGGGCTACGGCTTCAACTCCAACGGCCGCTACGGCCAGGGCAAGCTGATGCGCGAGCGCTTCATCCCGCGCCTCATGGAAGCCAAGCCCGACTCGCTGATCGACGCCAGCGGCAAGAACCTCGACCCGCACAAGATCTGGGCCACGATGTTCACCAACGAGAAGCCTGGCGGCCACGGCGAACGCTCGGTCGCCATCGGCACCATCGACATGGCGGTGTGGGACGCGGTGGCCAAGATCGAGGGCAAGCCGCTGTTCCAGCTGCTGGCCGATCGCTACGGCAACGGCAAGCCGAACCGCAAGATCTTCGTCTACGCCGCCGGCGGTTACTACTACCCGGGGCAGGACCATCAGAAGCTGAAGGACGAGATGCGCAGCTACATCGACCGCGGCTACACCGTGGTCAAGAAGAAGATCGG
>DATDER010000232.1:0-2431 GCA_036523095.1 Rubrivivax sp. | reverse complement strand
CTGTGCGAGTTCTACGAGCGCGAGATCGAAGATGCGCACAAGTACGGCGTGATGTTCTCGCTGCACGTGAAGGCCACGATGATGAAGGTCTCGCACCCGATCGTCTTCGGCCACTGCGTCAGGATCTTCTACAAGGAAGCCTTCGCCAAACACGCCAAGCTGTTCGAGGACCTGGGTGTCAACGTCAACAACGGCATGGTCAACCTGTACGACAAGCTGGCCACGCTGCCCGACTCGCAACGCGAAGAGGTCATGCGCGACCTGCACGCCTGCCACGCCAACCGCCCCGAGCTGGCGATGGTCGACTCGGCCAAGGGCATCACCAACTTCCATTCGCCCAACGACGTCATCGTCGACGCCTCGATGCCGGCGATGATCCGCGCCGGCGGCAAGATGTGGGGTGCCGACGGCCGGCTGAAGGAGGTGAAGGCGGTGATGCCGGAATCGACCTTCGCCCGCATCTACCAGGAGATGATCAACTTCTGCAAGTGGCACGGCAACTTCGACCCCAAGACCATGGGCACCGTGCCCAACGTCGGCCTGATGGCGCAGCAAGCCGAGGAATACGGCTCGCACGACAAGACCTTCGAGGTGCCGGAGGACGGCGTCGCCAACATCACCGACCTGGCCACCGGCGAAGTGCTGCTGAGCCAGAACGTCGAGGCCGGCGACATCTGGCGCATGTGCCAGGTCAAGGACGCGCCGATCCGCGACTGGGTCAAGCTGGCCGTCACTCGCGCGCGCAACTCGGGCATGCCGGCGGTGTTCTGGCTCGACCCCTACCGCCCGCACGAGAACGAGGTCATCAAGAAGGTCAAGACTTACCTGAAGGATCACGACACGACAGGCCTGGACATCCAGATCATGAGCCAGGTGCGGGCCATGCGTTACACGCTGGAGCGTGTCGCGCGCGGCCTGGACACGATCTCGGTCACCGGCAACATCCTGCGCGACTACCTGACCGACCTGTTCCCGATCATGGAGTTGGGCACCTCGGCCAAGATGCTGTCGATCGTGCCCCTGATGGCGGGTGGCGGCATGTACGAAACCGGCGCCGGCGGCTCGGCACCCAAGCACGTGCAGCAACTGGTCGAAGAAAACCACCTGCGCTGGGACTCGCTGGGCGAATTCATGGCGCTGGCGGTGTCGCTCGAGGATCTGGGCATCAAGACGGGCAACACACGCGCCAAGCTGCTGGCGAAGACGCTCGACGCCGCGACCGGCCGCCTGCTCGACAACAACAAGAACCCCTCGCCCAAGACCGGCCAGCTCGACAACCGCGGCAGCCAGTTCTACCTCGCGATGTACTGGGCCCAGGCACTGGCCGCCCAGACCGAGGACAGCGAACTCGCCGCGCACTTCGCCCCGCTGGCCAAGACCCTGACCGACAACGAGCAGAAGATCGTGGCCGAGCTCAACGCCGTCCAGGGCCGCCCGGCCGACATCGGCGGCTACTACCTGCCCGACCCGGCGAAGACCGGCGTCGTGATGCGCCCGAGCGCGACGTTCAACGCGGCGCTGGCGGCTGCAGTGGGCTGAGGTCCGCGGGGGTGATCTCCCGCGGGCGCTTTGGTCAGGGTCACTGCCCGCTCTCGACCTAGTGATTGACAGCCACCCTCGTGGTGCCGACCATCGACCGGCAACGACCGAGGAGCCAAACCATGAGAGTTGCTGGCTGTGTGATGGCGGTTCTAGCGGGCGTTGCGATGAGCGCCACGGCGCAGAACTTCGTCAATCTCGACTTCGACCATCCGCTGGTGCCCGATCCGTTCGCGACGGAGTTCAGCGTGCCCTGGGAAGTCGGGGCTCCCGGCTGGGGCCACGGCGTGGGCGAAAACTCGGACTTCCTGACCCCGGTCGTTCACCTCGGGGTCAGCCAGACCTATGCGCTGTCCGGCTCCGCACGAGGGCGGTTCCATCTCTCCATGCGCGCCGGAACCTTCTCCGAGCAGGATCCCGACGGTCCCATCGTCGACGCCTATATCTGGCAGACGGGCCGGATCGGGCCACATGTGACTACGCTGAGCCTGCTGTCAAGCACCAACCTCTTTGGTCTGGGGCTGGGTGGCCAACGGATCGACATGCGGCCCGTCGGACTGGACCCCGCGAGCCCAACCTACGCCGAAGACGTGACGACGTACGTGGGCGAGTGGATCGGCGATGTGTCCGCTTTCGCAGGCCAGGTGGTCACGCTGACGATCCGCGACGAGTCGTGGTACGACATGGGGCCGTACTATTCACCAACGGGGGTCGCCGTCGACGAGATCCGCTTTCTGCCGGTGCCCGAAATGTCCACCGCATCATTGTTCGGTCCGGGCTTGTTCGCCGTGCTGCTCGCTGCCAAGTGGTCTGCGCGTGGCCGACGTCATCGCTGGCCGGGCCAAGGCCGATGACGGCAGCTTCGTCCTCCCCGGGGGCCTGTCACTTCCAG
>DATDER010000231.1:0-9245 GCA_036523095.1 Rubrivivax sp. | reverse complement strand
TGACGCGTGCGTGTCAGATCGATGCCAACTGTTTCTGCAGGTGTCGCGCCGGCAGCGGCGCGTCGTTCAGCGGCCCTTGGCTGCGCGCCAGGCCGCAAAGTCACTGCGGCTCTTCTCGTCGGTGGGCGGGTACAGCCCCAGGATCGAGCGGCCCTCGAGCACCTTCTCCTGCGCGAAGTCCTCGAAGGTGGTCATCTCCACCGCCTCGGCGGTGATCTCATCGACCAGGTGCGCCGGGATCACGACCACACCCTCGGCGTCGCCGACGACGATGTCACCGGGGAAGACGGGTGCGTCGCCGCAGCCGATCGGTTCGTTGCTCGCGATCGCCTGGTGCAGCGTCAGGTTGGTGGGCGCGCTGGGGCGCTGGTGGTAGGCGGGCATGGTGTAACGCGCGATCTCGGGCGAGTCGCGGAAGCCGCCGTCGGTGACGATGCCGGCCACGCCGCGCTTCATCAGACGCGCGACCAGGATGCCGCCCGCCGACGCGGCACGGGCGTCCTTGCGGCTGTCGATCACCAGCACCGCGCCCTCGGGGCAGTCCTCGATCGCCTTGCGTTGCGGGTGCGCGCGGTCCTGGAACACGGCGATGGTGTTGATGTCCTCGCGCGCCGGGATGTAACGGAGCGTGTAGGCGGGCCCGACCATGTTGGGCAGGTTCGGGTTCAGCGGTCGCACGTCCTGGACGAACTGGTGGTGAAAGCCGCGCTTGAACAGCGCCGTGCACAGCGTGGCCGTGCTCACGCCCATGAGCTTGGCGCGGGTGGCAGGGTTCAGGGTGGACATGAGATCTCTCCAACGTTCGTCGTCAAGGCGCGGTTTCGGCGCCGGGAAGGGCGACACCGAGCTGGCCGGCCCAGTCGCTCAAGGCGCGCCAAGTCGCATCGTCGTAGCCTATGCCGCGTGCCTGCGCCTGGGCGATGCCGCTGGCGGCCTGGTCGCCCGGCAGCCGCACCGGCTTGTCGGCGCTGATCGGGCGGTTGGCGCGGCAGCGGTCGCCCAGATGGTCCATCTGCTCGGCGAAGGCATCGCTGCCGGCAAAGAGTTCGGGGTCGACGAGCTGGACGAAGACATTGCCGCCCCAGCGTCGGGGTGCATCCTTGCGGCCGTGGCCCGACAGCCCTTGCGACAGCGCCTCGATCATCAGCGCGAGGCCGAAGCCCTTGTGGCCGTACTCCTGCCCGCCCATCAGTTGCAGCGAGCCGCGCGGCTGGCTGTGTTCCAGCACCGCCGGGTCGCGTGTGGGCCGGCCGTCGGCGTCGAGCAGCCAGGGGTGCTCGAACGATTCACCGGCGGCAAACTTCTGGCGCGTCATCGAGGTCGTGGTGATGGAGGCACAGATGTCGACCAGCACCGGGTTGTCGCGCCCCGGGTAGCCCACCGCGAAGGGATTCGGCGTGAACAGCGCCTCGGTGCCGCCGTAGGGCGCGACACGCTGGCCGGCCGGGTCCGAGTTGGCGATCAGCGCGACCAGCCCGCGATCCGCCGCCTGCTTGACCAGCGCCGCGAGGCAGCCGATGTGGTGGCTGCGCCGGATCGCGATCGCCGCGATGCCCTGCGCCCGCGCGCGCGGGACCAAGACCTCGATCGCACGCGCCACGACCCACAGGCCCGGCAGGTAATCGGCGTCCCAGACCGCGGTGCTGGCGTGGTCCTTGACGATCTGCACCTCGCCCGTGACTCGCATGCCGCCCTTGCGGATGTCGGCCAGGTACAACGGCGCCATCGCCAGGCCGTGCGTGCGCCGGCCCATCGCGTCGGTGAGCACGAGCAGGCGTGCCACCGTGGCGGCCTTGTCGGCGTCCATGCCGGCGGCCTGCAACAGCGCCTGTGCGAAGGCCTCCAGTTGCGCGATCGACCGCTTCATGGCTTCAGGAATTGCCTTCCAGTTGCGTGCCGGCGCGCTGGATCACGCTTGCCCAGCGCTTGCTCTCGCGGGCGAGGAAGTCGCTCGTCTCCTTCGGGCTCGTGGTCATCACCTCGGCCCCGGCGCCGACCAGCCGCGCGCGCACGTCGGGCGAGCGGATGACAGCGACCAGGGCCGCGGCCAGCTTCTCGGCGTTGGCGTTCGGCATCGACGCCGGGATCGCCACGCCCTGGTAGGTACCGGACTCGAAGCCCTTGACGCCTTGCTCGGCGATCGTCGGCGCGTTGCCGATGAGCGCCATGCGGGTCGCTTTCGACACACCGATGAGCTTGAGCCGGCCGGCCGTCACCAGCGGCATCGTCGCCAGCATGCCGTTCAGGCACAGCTGCGTGTTGCCGGCCGCCGTGTCGGCGAGCGCCGCGGCACCGCCGCGCGAGGGCACGTGTTGCCACTTCAGGCCCGAGATCAAGGCGATGTCGACCACGCCCAGGTGGTTGGCCGATCCCGACCCGGCGGAAGAGACGTTCATCGGCTTCGTCTTCGACAGCGCGACCAGTTCGGTCATGTTCGACGCCGCCACCGACGGGTGCGCCACCAGCAGGTGGGGCGAATACGCCAGCATCGTGGCGCCCTTCAGCTGCTCGGGCTTGTAGGGCATCTCCTTGGTCACGAGTGGGCTGATCGCGATCGAGCTCATGTCCGACAGCAGCATCGTGTGCCCGTCGGTGGCCTGCGCGGTGGCCGCGGCGCCGATGTTGCCGTTGGCGCCGGTCTTGTTCTCGACGACCACGGTGGTGCCCAGCGCGTCGCCGAGCGGCTTGCTGATCAGGCGGGCGATGAAGTCGGACGAGCCGCCGGGCGCAAAGGGCACGATGATGCGCAGCGGCTTGTCTGGCCACGTCGCGGCCAGCGCGGGCATGCCGATCGAGGCCGCGGCGAAGGCGGCTGCGGATTGGAGGATGTCTCGGCGTTGGGTCATGGGGTCTCCTGGTGATTTGTGAGGGCGTCTAGTAGATCACCGGTTCAGGCACCGCAGCGCCGAAGCCGGTTTCGAGAAAGTCGAAGTCGCAGCCTTCGTTGGCCTGCAGGATGTGGCGCCCGAACATCCAGCCGTAGCCCCGCTCGTAGCGAGGGGGTGGCGGTGACCATTCGGCCTTGCGACGAGCGAGTTCAGCGTCGCTCACTTCGAGGTGGATGCGCCGCGCCGGAACGTCCACCGTGATCAGGTCACCCGTGCGAACGAGTGCCAGCGGGCCGCCGACCGCCGCCTCGGGCGCGCAGTGCAGCAGGCAGCCGCCGTAGCTGGTGCCGCTCATGCGGGCGTCCGAGAGACGCAGCATGTCCTTCACCCCGGTCTTGAGCAGCTTGGTCGGGATCGGCAGCATGCCCCATTCGGGCATGCCGGCACCCTTGGGGCCGGCGTTTCGCAGCACGAGCACGTGGTCGCCAGTGACGTCGAGGTCGGGGTCGTCGACGGCCTTTTTCAGCGCCGGATAGTCGTCGAAGACCAGCGCCGGGCCGGTGTGCTGCAGCAGGTGAGGCGCGCAGGCGCTGGGCTTGATGATCACGCCGTCGGGCGCGACGTTGCCGCGCAGTACGGCGAGCGCGCCTTCGGCGTAGATCGGGTTGGCGAGCGGGCGGATCACGTCGTCGTTGTAGACCGCGGCCTGCGCGATGTTGTCGCCCACGCTGCGGCCGTTGACGGTGAGCGCGCCCAGGTCGAGGTGGGACTCGATGCGTTTCATCAGCGCCGGCAACCCGCCGGCGTAGAAGAAGTCTTCCATCAGGTAGGTGTCGCCGCTCGGCCGGATGTTGGCGATGACAGGCACCTTGCGGCTCGCGGCGTCGAAATCGTCCAGTGTCACTGCGTGGCCGGCGCGGCGCGACATCGCGACCAGGTGGATGATCGCGTTGGTCGAGCAGCCCATCGCCATCGCCACCGCGATGCCGTTGGCGAAGTGGGCGCGGGTAAGCAGGCGCGCGGGTGTGAGGTCGTCCCAGACCATCTGCACGATGCGGCGTCCGCACTCGGCGCTCATGCGGATGTGGTTCGCGTCCGCCGCCGGGATGCTAGACGCTCCGGGCAGCGTGAGCCCGACCGCCTCGGCGATGCCCATCATCGTCGCCGCGGTACCCATCGTCATGCAGGTGCCGTGGCTGCGCGCGATGCCGGCCGCCATCGCGCCCCACGCTTCGTCTGACAAGCGCCCGGCGCGGCGTTCATCCCAGTACTTGAAGGCGTCGGATCCCGAACCCAGCACCTGGCCCTTCCAGTTGCCGCGCAGCATCGGCCCTGCCGGCAGGTAGATGAAGGGCAGGCCCATGCTCAGTGCGCCCATCGTCAGCCCGGGGGTCGTCTTGTCGCAGCCGCCCATCAGCACCGCGCCGTCGACCGGGTGCGAGCGCAGCAACTCCTCGGTCTCCATCGCGAGGAAGTTGCGGTAGAACATCGTCGTCGGCTTGACCAGCGATTCGCTCAGGCTGATCGCCGGCAGTTCGAGGGGGAAGCCGCCCGCCTGCAAGACACCGCGTTTGACGTCTTCGACCCGCTGCTTGAAGTGCGAATGGCACTGGTTGGCATCGCTCCAGGTGTTGACGATCGCGATGACGGGCTTGTCCTTCCAGTCCGCGTAGGCGTAGCCCATCTGCAGCAACCGCGAGCGGTGGCCGAAGGAGCGGAAGTCGTCGGGTGCGAACCAGCGTGCGCTGCGCAGCGTGGCGGGAGAGCGGCGGGTCATGGCCGGGCCGGCTTCAGCACGGGCGGCCGCGTTGCCCCACGAGCCAGGGCGGCGCGTCCTGCAGCGCCACCGGGCGCAGGAAGCGGTCCATCGCGGCCCAGCCGACCGAGGTGCTCTCGGGCCGGGTCGACGATGGCCACGGCCCGCCGTGCTGCTGCGCCGCGGTGACCGCGACGCCGGTGGGCACGCCGGCAAAGAGCACGCGGCCGGCGCACTGCGTCGCCGCGCGCACGAGGCGGCGGGTGTCGGCGCTGTCGTCGTCGGCGCCCCAGAGCGTCGCGGTCAGGCTGCCGCCGATGGCACGCAATGCGGCCACGCCCTCGTCGGTCGAGCGCACACGAACGACCAGCGCGGCGGGCCCGAAGACCTCCTCGTGCAACGCGTGCGCGGCGATGAAGGTGGCGGCGTCGGTCTGCGCCAGGAAGGGCCGCGGCGCGGCGCCCGCCACCGTTTCGGGCGCGAGCAGCGCCGTGACGCCGGGGGTGGCGGCCAGGCGCTGGGTGCCGGCGTCGAAGTTGCTGCGCATGCCCGGCGTCAGCATCGCGTGCGGCTGCAACGGGGCCAGAGCGGCTTGCAGTGCGTCGACGAAGGCGTCGCTCGCGGGGCCGTCGAACAGCATCACGATGCCGGGGCTGGTGCAGAACTGGCCGCAGCCCATGGTGATCGAGGCTGCCAGCTGCGCCGCCAGTTCGGACCCGCGCGCGGTCGCCGCCGCAGGCAGCACGAGCACCGGGTTGATCGACCCCAGTTCGCCGAAGAACGGGATCGGGCGCGGCCGTGCGTTGGCCACCGCCTGCAAGGCGGCGCCGCCCTTGAACGAGCCGGTGAAGGCGACCGCGGCGATGTCGGGGTGCTGCACCAGCTCCACGCCGACCTCGACGCCGGGGCCCTCGACGAGGCCGAAAACCCCTGCCGGCAGGCCCTGCGCGGCGACGACGCCCCGGGCGATCTCGGCCACCGCCCGCGACAGCTTCGGGTGCCCTGGGTGGGCTTTCACGACCACGGGGCAGCCGGCGGCCAGCGCGGCGGCGGTGTCGCCGCCGAGGACCGAGAAGGCGAAGGGGAAATTGCTCGCCGCGAACATCGCCACCGGGCCCAGCGGCACACGCACCCGCGCCAGGCGCGGCCGCCCGGCCGGCGGTGCGCCGGCCACGGCGGGGTCGTCGATGAGCGCGAAGGCGGCGCCTTCGGCGGCGCGGTCGGCAAAACCGCGCAGCTGGAACGCAGTGCGGTCGATCTCGCCGTTCAGGCGCGCGGCGCCGAGCGAGGTCTCGGCGTCGGCCAGCGGCACCAGCGTCTCGCGCGCCGCCTGCAGCGCGTCGGCCAGCGCCCGCAGCAGCGCCGCGCGGGTGGGGCCGTCGCTGGCGGCGAAGGTGTCGTGCGCGGCGCTGGCGGCGGCCACGGCGGTGTCGATCTGGGAAGGGCTGTGGTCGGGCATGGATGTCGCCTGGAGTGGATCAGCAAGGCGCAGCGTAGTCGAAGTCCGGCCCCTCGCCCAAGCGGCCGGGCCGGCGCCGAAAATTGACGGGCCCCAGGGGAACGCGGATGATGAAGGCTCACTTCCCGGAGCTCGCGTGAACCCCAGAATCCTGTTTGCCCTGGCGCTCTTCCTAGCGTCGGGCGCCGCCGTGCCGAAGACGAGCGAATGCGACAACGATTGCGAGGCGTCCTACAAGTTTTGCCTCCAGAGCGGCAAGATGACGAACCGCAGCTGCCTCGCCGAGCGCGAGAAGTGCCGCAAGGTCTGCATCAAGAAAGAGAAGAACGAGGTTCCGAAGTGAACGACGTGAAGGGCTGAACGACCGCGTCAGCGTTCGTCCAGCCCTTCGCCCGCGAGGCGCGCACGCTGCAGCTTCAGCAGCCAGCCGGCCCAGGCCAGCGCCAGCAGCACGATCAGCGCGCCCAGCGTGTGGGTCAGGCGGCCGATGCCCTGGGCACGGGGGCGCAGCCCCATCGACTCGAAGAGGTAGATCCAGTCGTGCCCGCCGGCTTCGCCGGTTTGGCCCGAGAGCAGCATGAGCGTCGGTTCGAGCGCGTCGTACATGTACGGCGCCACGTCGAGCACCGACACGCCGAACAGCCACAGGCCGATCGCGGCGCCGAAGGGGTCGCGGTTCTTGAGCAGGAAGGCGGCGCAGATCAACGCAGGCAGCAGCAACTGCGCCAGCGTGCCGCCGAGCACCATGATCCACTGCCCGAAGGGATTGAACAGCACATGCCCCGCTTCGTGGAAGACCAGCAGCGGCCCATGCAGGAACGACGATCCCATCTCGCCGCCGCGCAGGTCGAGCGCGATCAGGCGCAGCCCCCAGACGCCGAAGGCCGCGAGCAACACGGCGCGGAGCCAGAAACGTGTTGCGTCGACCCCCTCCGGCGTCTGCAGCAGCAGGCCGGCGAGCCGGCTCGAACCGGCGTCCACGGGTGCCGACCGGGGACGGGAGGAGGCGTCTGCGCGCGCCTGCGCCACCTTCGCCAGAACCACCCCGCAGGCTGGGCAGGCCGCGGGCAGTGCCTGCTCCAGCGGCAAGGGGTGGTGGTGGCACTTGGGGCAGCGCAGGTACATGCTTGCGGTCTGTCGGCGACTCAGGCGCCGCCCTGAGCTGCAAGCGTAGCCATCATCGTGCGGGCGTTGCGCTGGCCCTGGTCTTCCATGTTGTTGTTGAAGATGACGTGGGTTTGCAGCAAGGGCGGCAGCAGCTCGCGGATCGACGCCGCGATACCGGCCAACTCGTCGTCGGCGTAGTCGTAATTGAAGCGGTCCGACGCCGCGCTGGCGCCCTGGACGTTCCAGGTCGCCGCATTGCGCCCGTGCAGCCGCAGCAGTGCGTAATGCGGGTGCGTGGCCTGCCACACCGCGGGCACGCTGTTTTCGAACCCCTGGGGCTCGTCGACGATCGTGTGCACGACACCGAGTTCGCGCTCGAAGGCCAGCGTGCCGGCGCCGTGCTCGGCGTCGAACCAGCTGCGATGGCGGAACTCCACGCTCAGCGTGTGCCCGGCCATACGCTCGACACACTCGCGCACGTGCGCGCGGCCTTGGCGGCTGCGCACCAGCCAGGGCGGGAACTGGAAGTGCACGAGGCCTAGCCGCCCCGCGTGCGCCAGCGGCAGCAGCGCTTCGCGAAATCGGCGCCACAACTCGTCGCGGATCTCGGCCGGCGTGTCCTTGTAATACAGGTTGCGCCCGCCGAGATCGCCGAGCGCGGCCTGGAGGTCCTTGTGCAGCACGCTGGGCGAAGTCTGGTGCCCGGTGAAGAGACGGAAGGCTTTCACGTTCATCACGAAGCCCTCGGGCGTGCGCTCGGCCCACAGCTGCGCCGTGCCCGGCGCGGGCATCGCGTAATAACTCGAGTCGACCTCGACGAGCGGGAACTGGCTCGCATAGAAGCGCAGCCGCGCCTCGGCCGTCGTGGCGGACCTGGGGTAGAAGCGGCCGCAGGCGAGCAGTGTCTTGTCGGTCCACGACGCGGTGCCCACGAGCACGTTCTCTGTACGCATATCCAGTATCGTAGCGGCTGGACTCCGTCATGACGATCGCCCGCCCTGATCCTTTCGCCACCTTGAACGCAGCGCAGCGCGCCGCAGTCGAACACGGCCTGGGCGAAGCGCGGCCGTCGCCGCTGCTCGTGATCGCCGGGGCCGGCACCGGCAAGACGCTGACCCTGGCCTCGCGCGTGGCGCGGCTGGTGCTGGCGGGTGCCGACCCGAACCGGATCCTGCTGCTGAGTTTTTCGCGCCGCGCGGCGCAGGAACTGGCGTTGCGTGCCGGCCGCCTGCTGCACGTGGCGCTCGGTTTCGGCGCCACGCAACAAGCCCCGGCGCTGCCCTGGGCCGGCACCTTCCACAGCGTGGGCGCGAGGCTGCTGCGCGAATACGCCGGGCAGATTGGCCTGTCGCCCCAGTTCACGATCCTCGACCGCGCCGACGCCGAAGACCTGATGGGCCTGGTGCGGCAGGCGCAGGACCTGGCCGCGACCTCGAAGCGCTTCCCGCTGAAGGGCAGCTGCCTCGCGATCTACTCGCGCGCGGTCAACAGCCAGCAGCCGGTCGACACGCTGGTGCGCGACCTCTACCCGTGGTGCCTGGGCTGGGGGGCCGAGCTGAAGCGCCTCTTCCGCGCCTACGTGGTCGAGAAACAGCAGCAGCACGTGCTCGACTACGACGACCTGCTGCTGTACTGGCAGCAGCTGGTGGCCGAACCGGCGCTGGCGGCCGCGATCGGCGCGCGCTTCGACCACGTGCTGGTCGACGAGTACCAGGACACGAACCGGCTCCAGGCCGCGATCCTGCTGGCGCTCAAGCCCGACGGCCGCGGCCTCACCGTGGTCGGCGACGATGCACAGTCGATTTACGCCTTTCGCGCTGCCGATGTGCGCAACATCCTCGACTTCCCGTGCCACTTCGATCCGCCGGCGCGGGTCATCACGCTGACGCGCAACTACCGCTCGACACAAGCCATCCTGGACGCCTCGAACGCCGTCATCGCACTCGCCGCCGAACGTTTCACCAAAGACCTCTGGAGCGAGCGCAGCGGGGCGCGGCCGCAGCTCGTGACGGTCGAAGACGAAGGTGCGCAGGCGCGCTGGGTCACTGATGAGGTGCTGGCGCAGCGCGAAGGCGGGCTGGCGCTGAAGCAGCAG
>DATDER010000230.1:0-20158 GCA_036523095.1 Rubrivivax sp. | reverse complement strand
TACACCATCATCCCGACGCTGGTCGTGCCGGTGGCGCTGATGGGCACCTTCGCCATGCTGTTCGCGCTCGGCTTCTCGATCAACGTGCTGACCATGTTCGGCATGGTGCTGGTGATCGGCATCGTGGTGGACGATGCGATCGTGGTCGTGGAGAACGTCGAGCGCATCATGTCCGAGGAAGGTTTGCCGCCGCGCGAGGCCACGCGCAAGGCGATGGGCCAGATCCAGGGCGCGATCGTCGGCGTCACCGTCGTGCTGATCTCGGTGTTCGTGCCGCTGGCCTTCTTCGCCGGCTCGGTCGGCAACATCTACCGCCAGTTCTCGGCGGTGATGGTGGCGTCGATCGGCTTCTCGGCCTTCATGGCGCTGAGCCTGACGCCGGCGCTGTGCGCGACGCTGCTCAAGCCGGTGGAGGCGGGTCATCACCTTGACAAGCGCGGCTTCTTCGGCTGGTTCAACCGTGCCTTCAAGCGCACCGCCAGCGGCTACGAGAGCCTGGTCGCGCGCATGCTGCGCGGCGCCGGCCGCTACCTGATCATTTACGCCGCGATCATCGCCGTGGTCGGCTTTGTCTACCTGCGTCTGCCCACGTCCTTCCTGCCGGCCGAGGACCAGGGCAACCTGATCGTCAACGTGCAGCTGCCGCCGGGCGCGACGCAGGAGCGCACCCGCGCCGTGATGCAACAGGTCGAAGCTTTCATCCTCAAGCAGCCCGAGGTGCAGAGCATGGTCGGCGTGCTGGGCTTCAGCTTCAGCGGCCAGGGCCAGAACGCCGCGCTCGCCTTCGTGACGCTGAAGGACTGGGACGAACGACCCAATCCGGAAAACAGCGCGCAGGCACTCGCCGGGCGCGCCTTCGGTGCGTTGATGGGCATCCGCGATGCCTTCATTTTCCCCTTGAGCCCGCCGCCGATTCCCGAGCTGGGCACGGCGTCGGGTTTCACCTTCCGCCTGCAGGACCGCAGCGGCAAGGGCCACGACGCGCTGGTGGCCGCGCGCAACCAGTTGCTGGGCATGGCTTCGAAAAGCAAGGTGCTGACGCAGGTACGGCCCGACGGCCTGGAAGACGCACCGCAGCTCCAGATCGACATCGATCGCGACAAGGCGAACGCCTTAGGGGTGGGCTTCGAGTCGATCAACGCCGCCATCACCACGGCGCTGGGTTCGTCTTACGTCAACGACTTCCCGAGCAGCGGGCGTTTGCAGCGTGTGGTCGTGCAGGCCGACGCACCGTCACGCATGCAGCCCGACGACCTGCTCAAGCTCAATGCGACCAACAACCAGGGCCGGCCGGTGCCGCTGTCGGCCTTTGCCACCACGCGCTGGATCACGGGTGCGATGCAGACCGTGCGCTACAACGGCTACCCGGCGATGCGCATCGGCGGCAGTGCGGCGCCGGGTTACAGCACCGGTGCGGCGATGGCCGAGATGGAGCAGCTGGCAGCCAAGCTGCCGGCCGGCTTCGGCTTCGAGTGGACCGGTCTGTCGCGCGAAGAAAAACTCGCCGGCTCGCAGGCGCTGGTGCTCTACGGCTTTGCGATCCTGGCCGTTTTCCTGTGCCTCGCCGCGCTGTACGAGAGCTGGTCGATCCCGTTCTCGGTCATCCTGGTCGTGCCGCTGGGTGTGCTGGGGGTGGTGCTGGCGACCCTGTTCCGCGGTTATGCCAACGACGTCTACTTCCAGGTCGGCCTGATCACGATCATCGGCCTGTCGGCCAAGAACGCGATCCTGATCATCGAGTTTGCAAAAGACCTGCAGGCGCAGGGCAAGAGCGCGGCCGAGGCGGCGCTGGCTGCGGCCCACCTGCGCTTCCGGCCCATCGTGATGACCTCGCTCGCTTTCATCTTGGGTGTGCTGCCGCTGTTCCTCGCCTCGGGCGCCGGCTCGGCGAGCCAGCGCGCCATCGGCACCGGCGTCATCGGCGGCATGATCACCGCCGTAGTGCTGGCGGTGTTCTTCGTGCCGGTGTTCTTCGTCGTCGTGCGGCGTTTCTTCAAGGGCAGCGAGCGGCAACGCCGGCTCGAGGCCCACGAGACCGAGAACCTGAACCGCAATGTGCCGCTGGAGGACCGCTGAGATGAACACGACGTTCGCCCGACGTGTGGCCAGCGCGGCCTTGGCGCTGCTGTTGTCGGCCTGCTCTTTCATTCCGGTTTACGAGCGGCCGGCGGCACCGGTGGCGCCGGCCTTCCCTGACGCTGCAGGGGCGGCTGGCCGGCCTGCGGCCGACATCGCCTGGGCCGACTTCCTGACCGATGCACGCATGCGCATGCTGGTCGAAGCCGCGCTGCAGAACAACCGCGACCTGCGCATCGCCGTCCTCAACGTGGAACAAGCACGTGCCCTGGCCGGCGCGCAACGCGCCGACCTGCTGCCCAGCGTGGGCCTGGGTGCGAGTGGCAACCGCATCCCCAATGGGGAGGGCGGCATCGCGAGCACCTACAGCGTCGGCTTTGTCGTCAGCGCTTTCGAGCTCGACCTCTTCGGCCGCATCCGCAGCCTGTCCGAGGCGGCTGCGGCGCGCTACCTCGCCAGCGAAGAAGGCCGGCGAGCGGCGCAGGTGGCGCTCATCGCCGCGGTCGCCAACGCCGAACTGGCCGTGCGGGCCGACGACGAGCTGCTGCTCGTGACCCAGCGCACGCTGGCGTCGCGCGAAGAGGGGCTCAAGCTCGTACGGGCGCGGTTCGAGGGCGGGGCCTCGGCCGAGCCTGAACTGCGCAGCGCCGAGTCGGTGGTGGCCTCGGCCCGTGCCACCGTCCTGGCGCTGCAGCGCCAGCGCAGCCAGGACCTGAACGCGCTCGTGCTGCTGCTCGGCCAGCCCCTGCCGGCGGGTCTGCCGCCCGCGCCCCCGCTCGCCGACCTGAGCTTCGCCGACCTGCCGCCGGGGCTACCGTCCGAGGTGCTGCTGCAGCGCCCCGACGTGCGTCAGGCCGAGCAGTTGCTGCTCTCGGCCAACGCCAACATCGGCGCCGCGCGTGCGAACTTCTTCCCGCGCATCACGCTCACCGGCAGCATCGGCACCGCGAGCACCGAACTGTCGGGCCTGTTCCACAACACGGCCTGGACCTTCGCGCCGCAACTCGTGCTGCCGCTGTTCGACGCCGGTCGCAACCAGTCCAATCTGGAGGCGACGGAGGCGGCGCGCGGGATCGCCGTGGCGCAGTACGAAAAGACGGTGCAGGTCGCCTTCCGCGAGGTCGCCGACACACTCGCCGGCCGCGCCACGCTGGGCGAACAGCTGGCGGCGCAGCAGGCGCTGGCAGCCGCTGAAACGCGGCGCCTGGAGTTGTCGCAGCTGCTGTACCAGGGCGGTGTGGCGACCTTGCTCGACCGCCTGGATGCCGAGCGTGCCGCACTTGCGGCGCGCCAGTTGCTGGTGCAGGTGCAGCTCGCGCGCCTGCAGAACCAGGTGCTGCTGTACCGCGTGCTGGGCGGCGGCGCCGGGCCCGGCCTGGCCGCGGCGAGGTGAGCGGCTAGGATCGCCACTCCGCTTCTTGCTGTCCCCGCATGAGCCTGTACCGTCGCCGCCAACGTGCCGAGCCCGCGGCCGAAACCGCGCCCGCTCCAGCGCCCGCAGGCCTGCAGGCGCCCAGCCCCTGGCTCATGCTGATGGAGGCGAGGGCGCCGTGGGAGTACGCGGCGCTGCTCGCGGTGGCGCCCTGGCTGTCCAAGCTGCCGGTGGGTGACGGCCACCCGGTGATCGTCTACCCCGGCCTCGGGGCGTCCGATACCAGCACGCTGGCGATCCGCAATTTCCTGCACCGCCAGGGTTACACCCCCTACCCCTGGAAGCAGGGTTTCAACCTCGGCCCACGTGCGGGCGTGCTCGACAAGTGCCGCAGCCAGATCGAGCGGGTGCACCAGCGCCACGCTGAGAAGGCCAGCCTGGTCGGGTGGAGCCTCGGGGGCGTGTACGCACGCGAAATGGCCAAGGAGCGGCCGCAGATGACCCGTTGTGTCATCACGCTCGGCGCGCCGTTCGCGGGCCATCCGAAGGCCACCAATGCCTGGCGCTTCTACAAACTGGTGACCGGTGAAGAGGCGCACGACGAGGCCCTGCTCGAGAGCATCCGCCAACCGCCGCCGGTGCCGACGACCTCGATCTACAGCAAGACTGACGGCGTCGTGGCCTGGCAGTGCAGCATCAACCCGGCTGGACATCCCCACACCGAGAACATCGAAGTCCACGCCAGCCACATCGGCATGGGGCTGAACCCGCTAGCGCTCTACGCGCTGGCCGACCGTCTGCTTCAGGATCCTGCGCACTGGAAACGCTTCGACGTCATCGGCGCGCGGCGCTGGTTCTTCAAGGAAGCCCACGTGCCGGAATTCGTGACGGCGCTCTACTGATGCAGATCGCCGCCAACGGCCTCTCGATCGAGATCGACGACCAGGGCCCGCCGGGCGGCGAGCCGCTGTTGCTCATCATGGGCCTGGGCATGCAGCTCGTGGCCTGGCCGCAGGAACTGGTGGATTTGCTGGTGGCGCGCGGCTTCCGCGTCATCCGTCTCGACAACCGCGACGCCGGGTTGAGCCAGGGTTTCGACGACCGGGGCGCGCCGAGCATCGCGCTGGCCGCGCTGCGCTACGCATTGCACCTGCCCGTGAAGAGCCCGTATTCGATCGGCGACATGGCCGGCGATGCGCTCGGTGTGCTCGACGCACTGGGCTTGCAGCGGGCCCATGTCTGCGGCGCGTCGATGGGCGGCATGATCGCCCAGCACCTGGCGGCCAGGCACCCGCAGCGGGTGAAGAGCCTGACGCTAATGATGACGACCAGCGGCTCGCGCAAGCTGCCGCAGCCCAGCCTGGCGGTGCAGCGCGCGTTGCTGAAGAAGCCCGCCGACAACAGCCCCGAGGCGGCCGCCGAGCGCCTGCAGGGGCTGCTCGGCGTCATCGGCAGCCCGGGCTACCCGTCCGACCCCGCCGAACTGCGGCGCAGGCTGCTGGCCAATGCCCATCGCGCCAACCGCCCGGTCGGCACCTTGCGGCAGTTGCTGGCCGTGGCGGCCGACGGCGACCGCTCCACGCTGCTGCCGCGCATCCAGGCGCCCACGCGCGTGATCCACGGCCAGGCCGACCCGCTGATCCCGGTGGCTTGCGGGCACGATTTGGTCGCGCGCATCGCCGGCGCCCAGATCGACGCCGTGCCCGGCATGGGGCACGACCTGCCGCTGCCCTTGCTGGAGCGTTTTGCCGACGGCATGCGCGACAACGCAGCGCGGGCGCGCTGAAGGGCGTGGGGCCTTGCGGGTTTCCTGACTCGGCCGCGATTCGCCTGCGCGGGCGTGCCTGGCGGGCCAACGTGGTCCTAGGGGGCCTCAGGGGGTTCGCGTTGCAAACGCAAGCAGCGCGCCGCAGAATCTCCTCTTCCGTCGGCACGCGGGGTTGGCCCGGGCGCCGCACCGGGAAACCCGAGGAGCATTCAATGCTGCGATTCCATCCTCTGGCGGCGGCAGCCGCGGTTTCATGCGCGTTGGTCGGCGCGTCGCTGGCCCATGAAGTCGAGGAGGGCAAGGGCCAGCTCCTGGGCAAGGTTACCTTCGCGAACAGCTGCGACGCCAAGGTGCAGAAGGAGATGCAAAGCGCGGTGGCGATGCTGCATTCGTTCTGGTTCTCGGCCGGCGAGAAGGCCTTCCGACATGTGCTCGAAGACGATCCTTCCTGCGGCGTCGCCACCTTCGGCATTGCGGCCATCTTGATGAACAACCCGCTGGCCGGGCAGGGTGCGTCGCCCAAGGCGGCCGAGGCCGCCGCGGCGGCGATCGAGCAGGGCAGGCGCGTGGGCGCCAAGACGCAGCGCGAGCGCGACTACATCGAGGCGGTGGCGAGCTACTACGTCGACTTCTCCAACAAACCGGAGCGCGCGCGTCAGGCGGCGCGGTCGCAGGCGTTTGAGGCTCTGGCGGCCAAGTACCCGGACGACGACGAGGCGCAGATCTTCGCGGCCCTCTACCTCGCCGGCACGCAGTCGCAGGCCGACCAGACCTACGCCGCCTACCTGAAGGCTGCTGCGGCGCTTGAAAAGCAGTTCGTCAAGTATCCGGACCACCCGGGCGTCGCGCATTACCTGATCCACAGCTACGACGCGCCGCCGATCGCCGCCAAGGGGCTTGACGCCGCGCGCCGCTACTCGAAGATCGCACCCGACGCGCCGCATGCGCTGCACATGCCCTCGCACATCTTCACGCGCGTCGGCGCTTGGGGGGACTCGGTGGCAATCAACCGCCGCTCGGCCGACGTGGCCAGGCAGGATGCCGACGGCGCGAGCGCATTCCATGCGGCCGACTACATGGTCTATGCGCAGCTCCAACTCGGGCGCGACCAAGCCGCGCGGGGCGTGATGGACGAATTCAAGAGCCCTGACGGCGCCAAGCTGGCGGTGTTCGCCGGTCCCTATGCCGCGGTCGCGATGCCCGCGCGGTTGGCGCTCGAGCGGGGCGACTGGGCCGCCGCCGCGCAACTGGCGCCGCAGGGAACGGCGTTCGCGCATTGCGAGGCGATCACCAGCTTCTCGCGCGCGCTCGGTGCCGCGCGCTCGGGGCAGGTTGCGGCGGCTGAGCAGGAGGCGCAACGCCTGGAGACGCAGCACAAAACGCTGGTCGACGCCAAGAACAACTACTGGGCCACCGAGGTCGAGGTGCAGCGCATCGCCGCCGCGGCGTGGATCGCCAAGGCCAAGGGCCAGAACGACGATGCGCTGCGCCTGATGCGCGCCGCGGCCGACATGGAGGACCGCAACGAGAAGCACATCGTCACGCCGGGCCGTGTGGCGCCGGCGCGCGAGCTGTTGGCAGAGATGCTGCTGGAGCTCAAGCAGCCCGCCGCTGCGCTCAAGGAGTTCGAGACTTCGCAGACACGCGAACCCAACCGGCTGCGCGGTTATGCCGGCGCCGCGGCGGCAGCCGAAGCGGCGGGCGAGCGCGACAAGGCGCGGCAGCTCTACACCAAGCTGATCGAACTCACGCGCGACGCCGACACCCCGCTGGCCGAAGTCACCCGCGCCAAGACCTACTTGGCGAGCCGGTGAGGCGCGGGCGGCGCTCGGGCATCGCGGCAGCGGCCTTGGCGCTGCTGCTGCCGCTTGGGTTGCAGGAAGCCGGGGCAGTGCAGTCGGACGACTCCGACGACCAGGCGCTGCTGGCCGACACCGACTACGCCGCCGGCCGCGAGGCGCTCAAGGCCGGCGACGCGGCCACCGCGCTGCGGCGCTACCAGGCCGCGCTCAAGCGCTTCCCGGACGCCGCCGACTTGCACAACGAGCTCGGCTTCACGCACCGCAAGCTGCGCCAGATGGACAAGGCTTTCGAGCACTACAAGCGCGCGCTGGTGCTCAAGCCACAGCATCGCGGCGCGCACGAGTACATCGGCGAGGCCTACCTGATGGTCAACGATCTGCCAAGCGCACAAAGACACCTGGTCGCGCTGCGGTCGATCTGCCTGCTGCCGTGCGAGGAGTTGAAGGACCTCGAAGCGGCCATTGCGGAGTACAAGGCCGCCCGCCCCTCCTGAGGCGGCGCGCGACCAGTCGCCGCCGCGCCGCAGTTCGAGCAGGCTCACACCTCGTTGGACAAGACCCGGTCTTGTGCAGGACGCACCGCTGGCGCTAGCATCGTCCGCGGCGGAGCTCGAGTCGCAGTGAGCGGAAGGAGTGCACGATTCCCAGCCTGCACGCATCGATCGGTTCGCGTCTGGTGAAACTGCCGCACGAACTGGCGCTGGAGTGGCCCGGCGGCCGTGTCGGGCCGGCCAGCGCGGGCGTGCGCCTGAAACTGCGCAGCCCGCAACTGCTGGTCGGCCTGGCGCGGGGCCAGATCGGCGGCCTGGCCGACGCCTACGTGCGCGGCGACCTCGAAATCGACGGCGCGCTGCGCGACGTGATGGCGGTGGCCGCCGAGCTGGCGGGCAACCCGGTGCACCGTGGCGTGCGCCGGGCCGGGGCCGGCTGGCTCGCGCGCTGGCGTTCGCACTGGGTGCACCAGCCCGCACGCGACGCCGACCAGGTGCGTTTCCACTACGACGTCTGCGACGAGTTCTTCGCGCTCTGGCTCGACCCGCTGCGGGTGTATTCCTGTGCCTACTTCGCCAACGCCGCGATGACGCTGGCGCAAGCGCAAGAGGCCAAGCTCGACCTCATCTGCCGCAAGCTGCAGCTGGCGCCCGGGCAACGCTTCCTCGACATCGGTGCCGGCTGGGGAGGCTTGCTGATCCATGCCGCCGAACGCTACGGCGTGCAGGCGCTGGGCATCACCCTGTCACGCAACCAGCATGCGCACGTGAGCCGCCTGATCGAAGAGCGAGGACTGCAGGGCCGGGTCGAGATCCGCCTGCTCGACTACCGTGATCTGCAAGGAGAGGGCGCCTTCGACCGGATCGCGTCGGTCGGCATGTTCGAACACGTCGGCCAGGCGCGGCTCGACGGTTACTTCACCCACCTGTACGGCCTGCTCCGGCCGGGGGGGCTGCTGTTGAACCACGGCATCGCGGCCGGCGGGCTGCACAACCAGCAACTCGGCGCCGGCATCGGCGACTTCATCGAGCGCCACATCTTCCCCGGCGGCGAACTCGTTCACGTGGCCCGCGCGGTCGAGGGGTTGGCGCGCGGCGGACTCGAACTGCTCGATGCCGAGAACCTGCGCCCACACTACGCACGCACGCTGTGGGCATGGTCGCAGGGACTCGAAGCCCAACTGGAGCGCGCGCGCGAACTCACCAATGAAGCCACGGTGCGTGCCTACCGACTCTACCTCGCGGGATCTGCAATGAGCTTCGAGCGCGGCTGGCTTGCGCTGTACCAGTTGCTCGCGGCGCGGCCCGACGGCCGGACAGAGGGCCACACGATGCCCGGTGCGCAGTCGGACTACCCCTTCACGCGCGGGCACATGCCGGGTTGAGGAGGCTCGAGGCGCCTCAGCGCCGTTGCAGCACTTGAAGCGCCGGCCGCTCGCCGCCGGCCTTGCCGCTGATCGGCGGCTTGGGCAGGCGGTCGTCGCCGGCCTCGATGACGAAATGGTGGTCGAGCGAGTACCAGGGCCCGGTCACGTTGGCTGCAGGTGCAGGTTCGTCAGCGTGCAGCACGTACTGACCGACCAGTGCGCGCGTGACGGCAAACTGCACGTCGGTTTCGAGGTGGGGATCGTCGCTCGAATAGACCTGCGAGAACTGGGTCTTGAAACCCGCCTTGTGGATCAGGAAGTGGATGTGCGCCGGACGCAGGTTGTGGCGGCCCTGCGCACGCAGCAACGCGCCCACCGGGCCGTTCACCGGGATCGGGTAGCCTACCGGCTTGACGCTGCGAAAGGCGATGTGGCCAGCCGTGTCGGTGCGCAGCTTGCCACGCAGGTTCATGTCGGCCTGCCCGGGATCCTGGCTTTCGTAGAAGCCCTGGGGCGAGGCATGCCAGACATCGACCTCGGCGCCCTCGACGGCGTGGCCCGCGCGGTCGCGGACCCAGGCCTTGACGAACAGCGGCGGGCCGGGCGTGGGGGAGCGCACGATCGATCCGCCGGGCTCGACGCGCGGTGAATCGGCGCGCCAGAAGGGCCCCATCAGGTTGGCCGTGGTTTCGCTGCGGCCCTGCTCGCCGTTGTTGAGCAGGCACACCAGCGCCGACAGGCCCAGCGAGCCCGCGGCCAATACCACTTCGTTGTGCGAGGCGTTGCTCGCCTGCCCGAGTTGCACGATCGCCGCACAGGCCTGGTGGAACTCGGCCTCGGTGAGCCGGGCATCCCGCGCAAAGCCGTGCAGGTGCGTCACGGCGGCGGCCATGATCTCGCGAAAGCGCGGGTCGTCCGCGCGTGCCAGCTCGGCCAGCACGGCGCGCGTCACGTCCTCTTGGCTCTGGATGATCACCCTGCGGGCTCCCGTCATTTCCCCCAGTGCAGCACCATCGGGTCGAGCCGGCGCGCGGTTTCCAGCAGGCCCGCGCGCACGGCGGGGTTCATCGCCGGGAAGGGGTGTCGTGGCGCTTCGCAGGCGATCACGCCGCCTTCCTTCATGAGCGCCTTGGCCGTCAGGATGCCGCCCTGCCGGTTCTCGAAGTTGATCAGCGGCAGCCAGCGGGTGTACTCGGCGATCGCGTCTTCGCGCCGGCCTGCGGCGTAGGCGTCGACGATGCGGCGGATGCCGTCGGGGTAGCCGCCGCCGGTCATGGAGCCGGTGGCGCCGGCGTCCATGTCGGGCAGCAGCGTGATCGCTTCTTCGCCGTCCCACGGCCCTTCGATCCTGTCGCCGCCGAGCGCGATCAGCTCGCGCAGCTTGCTCGCGGCGCCCGCGGTCTCGATCTTGAAGTAGCGCACGTTTTCGATCTCCTTCGCCATCCGGGCGAGGAAGGCGGCGGACAGCGGCGTGCCGGCCACGGGAGCGTCCTGGATCATGATCGGGATGCTGATCGCATCCGACAGCCGGGCGTAGAACTCATGGATCAGCGGCTCGCCGACGCGGATCGTGGCGCCGTGGTACGGCGGCATCATCATCACCATGGCTGCGCCCATGTCCTGCGCCAGCTTGCTGCGTTCGGCGCAGACGCGGGTGCCGAAGTGCGTGGTGGTGACGATCACCGGCACCCGGCCGGCGACATGCTCGAGGATGAGCTTCGTCAGCACTTCGCGGTCTTCGTCCGAGAGCACGAACTGCTCCGAGAAGTTGGCCAGGATGCACAGGCCGGTGGAGCCGGCGTCGATCATGAAGTCGACGCAGCGTTTCTGGCTCGCCAGATCGAGTTCGCCGCTGTCGCTGAAGGTGGTGGGCACCACCGGGAATACGCCCTTGTAAGGTCTGTTCACGCGCGCCTCACTCGATGATGTCGAACTGGTCCAGGAACTCGGTCTTCAGCGTCAGGCCGAGGCCAGGCTTGTCGTCGTCGAGCTGCAGGAAGCCGTTCTCGGCCACCGGCTCGCCGTCGAAGATGTAGTAGAAAAGTTCATTGCCGACCTCGACGTCGAACATCGGGAAGTACTCGCTCATGGGGCAGTTCAGGCTGCTCATCGTCAGGTGGTAGTTGTGCATCTGGCCCGCGTGCGGGATCACCGGCACGCTGAAGCTTTCGCACAGCGCGTTGATCTTGTGCGCCATCGTGATGCCGCCGACGCGGTTGGTGTCGTACTGCACCACGCTCACCGCCTTGCGCTCCAGCAGCTGCTTGAAGCCGTAGAGGCTGAACTCGTGTTCGCCACCCGAGATCGGCACGATGTTCATCGCGTTGAGTTCGGCATAACCGTCGATGTCGTCGGCGATCACCGGCTCTTCGAGCCAGCGCGGCTCGTACTTGGCCAGCTTGGGCAGCATGCGTTTGGCGTATTCGACGTTCCAGCCCATGTAGCACTCGAGCATCAGGTCGTTGTCGTAGCCGATGACCTCACGCACCGCTTCCACGCTCTTCAGGTTCTCGACCACGCCTTTCTGCAGATGCGCCGGGCCGTAGCCGAAACGCATCTTGAAGGCGGTGAAACCCTGGTCGAGGTAGGTCTGCGCCTCCTTCTGCATTTCTTTCAGGTCGGTGCGGTACAGCTTGCTGTAGTAACAGGGGATCTTGTCCTTCGTGCGCCCGCCCAGGAGCTTGAACACCGGCTTGCCGACGCTCTTGCCGAGCAGGTCCCAGAGCGCGATGTCTACGGCAGAGATGGCGGCCATGCCGATGCCCTTGCGGCCCCAGGCGTGGGTCGCGCGGTACATGCGCTGGTTCAGGTATTCGTAGTCCCAAGGGTCCTGGCCGATGACCAGCGGCGTGAGGTACTGGTCGACGATCTGCTTGGCGATGCGCGGCGCGAGTGCCACGTTGCCGTAGCCGACCATGCCGTTGTCGGCCTCGACCTCGACGACGGTCCACTGGTGAAAGCGGAAGGTCTTCATCGTCTCGGTCTTCGAGTACAGCAGGTCCATCGCGTTGGAGCAGAAGTTGCCCTGCGGCGGCACGGTTTTGCCCTTCCACTCGAAGACGCGGGCGCGGACGTTGGTGATCTTCATGATGCTTTCCTTACTGGAGGCGGGCGCGGCCCATGCGGGCCGCGATGTCGAAGGCGTTGGCGGTGGCATCGACGTTGGCCTTGCCCATGCCGGCGATGTCGTAGGCGGTGCCGTGGGCCGGCGTCGTGATCGGGATCGGCAGGCCGCCCTGCACCGTGACACCCTGGCTGAAGCCCATCAGCTTGATCGCGATCTGGCCCTGGTCGTGGTACATCGTGACGATCGCGTCGAACTCGCCGTCGCGGGCACGCAGGAAGATCGTGTCGGCGGGGAAAGGGCCGACGACCGGCAGGCCCTGGGCGTTGAGTTCGGCCACGGCGGGTGCGATGACCTCGACCTCTTCGCGCCCGCAGGTTCCCCCATCGCCGTTGTGCGGGTTGAAGCCGGCCACGGCCACGCGCGGCGCAGTGACACCGCTCTTCTGCAGCGAGCGGTAGATCAACATCGTCGCATCGACGATGCGTTGTTTCTCGATGTACTTCGGCACGTCTTTCAACGGCACATGCGACGAGATGCGTGAAGTCCACAAACCGCGCAGCGTGTTGAACTCGCAGAAATAGCTCGTGACGCCGAGGTACTCGGCGAAGTGGTGCAACTCGTCTTCGTGTTTCAGCCCGCCGAGTTTCATCGCGTACTTGTTCAGCGGCGCGAAGGTGATGGCGTCGACCGTGCCGGCCTTGGTGGCGTCCATCGCCTTGTTCAGCACCGCCAGCACCGAAGCGCCGCCCGCGGCTTGCGACTTGCCGCGCTGCACCTGCCCTGGCGCGACCGTGTCCACCGCCAGGAAGGCCGCACGCGCAGTGTCGGCGCGGCCGCGAACCGCCGCCAGCGAAGACACCTGCGCCAGTTCATGCGAGGTGCCGGCGATGGTCTGGCCGTCGTGCCACAGCCAGGGGTCGCCGATCAGCACGACGTTGGCCAGGGCAGTCGTCTGCGGCCGTGACAGCAGGCGGGCGATCAACTCGGCACCGATGCCGGCGGGGTCGCCGAGCGTGAGCGCCACAACAGGTTTGGTGTCCATGACGGTCCTTCAGTCGAGCTTGATGCCACGTTTCTTGATGACATCAGCGTAACGCTTGTTCTCGGCTTCGTGGAAGGAGATGAACTGGGCCTGCGTCATCGGCGTGATCTCGGCGCCGATGGCGTCGAGGCGGGTCTTGGTGTCGGGCAGCAGCAGCAGCTTGGCGACTTCGGCCTGGACGCGGTCCTGCACCGCCTTCGGCGTGTTGGTGGGCATGTAGATGCCGTACCAGGCGCTCATCTCAACGCCCTTGACACCGGCTTCGGCCATCGTCGGCACCTGCGGCAGCTGCGGGCTGCGCTTGTCGGAGGCGACCGCGATCGCACGCACCTTGCCGCTCCTGATGTGCGGCAGCACCGAGGCCATGGTGTCGAAGCTCAACTGCACCTGACCCGCCATCAGGTCGATCAAGGCCGGGCCGCTGCCGCGGTAGGGGATGTGGGTGATGAAGGTGCCCGTCGCGTCCTTGAACAGCTCGGCCGCAATGTGCTGCGTGCTGCCCGAGCCGCTGGAGGCGTAGTTCAACTGGCCGGGCTTCTTCTTCGCCAGGTCGACCAACTGCGCCACCGTCGTCACGCCGAGATCGTTGTTGACGACCAGCACGTTCGGCACCGCGCCAACGAAGGCCACCGGCACCAGGTCCTTGTCGTTGTTGTAGCCCAGCTTCAGCAGGTGCGGCGCGATCGCGTGCGCCGTCGAGACCCCCATCACCATCGTGTGGCCGTCGGTCGACTTGGCGGTGGCGTCGGCCGCGAGCGTGTTGGACGCGCCGGGTTTGTTTTCGACGATGACCGTGGTCTTGAGCGCCGGGCCGAGCTTGTCGGCCACCGCACGCGCCATCGCGTCGGTGCCACCGCCGGGCGAGGATCCGACGAGGATGCGCAAGGGCTTGCTCGGCCAGTCCTGGGCGTGGGCCGCGGCGCCGGTGACGAGCAGGGCAGTGGCGATCAGCCGGGGCCAGAAGGGAAATTTCATCAGGAGTCTCCGAAGTTGAAGGAATACAGGTCTGGTAGCCAGACCAGTAGGGTGAAAAAAAGTGGTTTCAGCGGGCGCCGGCGGTCATCACCGCTTGTGTCGTGCGGTGGACCTGGTCCAGATGGCCCTGCATCGCAGCCACCGTCGCTTCGGCGTCGCCGCTGCGCAGTGCGGCGAGGATGCGGGCATGTTCTTCGACGCTGTGTGCGATCGCGTCTTTGCGCTGCAGCGCAAGGCGGCGGAACTCGAGTGCGTAGCCGTAGAAGTCGGAAACGACGTCGGCCAGCAGTTCATTGCCACAGGCTCGGTACAGCGTGTGGTGAAAGGCCTGGTCGGAGATCTGAAAGCGCACCGGGTCGGTCAGCATCGTGCGCTGCTCGTCGAGCAAGGACTGCAGCCGCGCCAGTTGGGCCGGGCCGATGCGCTTGGCGGCCAGGCGAACCACCTGCACCTCGACCGCGGTCCGTGCTTCGGTCACTTCCTCGAGCGAGCGGTCTTTCAGACCACCGAGCACGCCGACCGATTCGTGCAGCGGCACCGGGCCGCGCCCCAGCACGCGCGTGCGTGCGCCCTGGCTGACCTCGATCATCTGGCGTGCCTGCAGCACGGCGATGGCGGCACGCACGGTCTCGCGCGAGACTTCCAGCGTGCCTGCCAGCTCGCGCTCCGAAGGCAGCTCGTCGCCGGCGCGCAGCAGGCCGGAATGGATCATGTAGGCGAGCTTGTCGCTGATCTGATCCTTCACCGTGCGCTTGGCGATCGGGCCCTTTTCACCGGGGATGCGGTCTATCAGGTACATCGAAGTCGAATGTGCCGGGAGCTAACTGGTACGGTTACTATACCAGTAGTCCGGCGAATTGCAACGGGCCTTCGCTCAAGGCTGCGCGGGGCCCTTGCCGCGACCGGCGCCGAGCCTGGGCAGCAGCATGCCGACCTGCTGCCGGTAGACACGGTAGCGCTCGCCGAACAGGGCGACGAGGTCACGTTCCTCGAACCAGATGCCGATCAGGATGTAGCCCGTGCACGCAGCAGCGAACAGCAGGTGGCCCGCAGTCATCTGCGGTGTGGCCCAGAAGGCGAGGACAAAACCGAGGTAGATCGGATGCCGCACGTGGCGGTAGAACAGCGGCGTTCTGAACTGCGGCGCCGGCAGTTGCTGTCCACGCAGATGCGCCCAGACCTGGCGCAAGCCGAAGAGTTCGAAGTGGTTGATGAGGAAGGTGCTCACCAGCAGCATGCCCCAGCCGAGCCAGAACACCGCATGCAGCAGGCCGCGCGCGACCGGGTTGATCACCGACCAGATCACCGGCTCGGCGATCGGCCGCCACTGCCACAGCAGCAGCGCGAGCGCCGCGGTGGCGGCGAGCACGTAGGTGCTGCGCTCGAGCGGCTCCGGCACGAAGCGCTTCCACCAGCGTTTGAATCCGCGCCGCGCCATCACGCTGTGCTGCACGGCAAAGAGGCCGAGCAGCGCGACGTTGACCATCAGCGTTTCCGCCAGCGGTGCCGCGGCGCCGCTGTCGATCGTCTTCGGCAGCAGTGGCAGGTTGCCTACGAAGCCGATCGCGTAGACGAAAGTGGCAAGGAAGAAGGCGTAGACCACCAGTCCGTACAGGGCAGCAACAGAAGCCATGACAGTTCTCCATTGAGTGGTGAAGACGGCTTGGGCGCCAGGCGCGCCGTCATCGCGCCCACCAGCGGTTGTCCAGCACCTGCGCGATGCGGTGGGCGGCCCGCGCGGCGCCATCGGTTTCCACCGGGCGGTAACGCACCGGTGCATGCAGCGCGCGCAGCGCGCATTCGGCCAGGGCGTCGGGGTCGAGCGTCGCGGCGTAGTCCACCGAGCGGTCGGCGTCGTAGTTGGACAGGCGTGCACGCACGTGGATGCATTGCTCGAAGTGGCGCTGGAGCGGGAAGCTCAGGAAAGCCCGCTGCGTCGCCACCAGTTCCATCGTCGTCGACAAGCCGCCTTGCACCAGGGCGAGGTCGCAGCAGGCCAGGTGCTCGTAGAGCTTGTGCACATAGGGCCGCAGTTCAAGCCCCGGCTGCGGTGCGATGTCTTTGAGCGCCAGCCGCGGCCCGGTGACGAGGATCAGGCGCAGCTCGGGCAGTTCGCGTTTCATGCGGGGGAACGCGGCGGCGATGCGCTGGAGCAGCGCGGCGCCGGTCGACGTGCCGCCGACCGCGGCGATCGCGATCTTCTCGTCGCTGCGGTAACCGTGGCGTGCACGCAGCGCCTCGGTGTCGGCCAGCGACTGCGGGTCGAAGGGCAGGCAGTAGCCGCAGTAGCAGAAGTTGCGGTCGGTCCAGTCGCGGATCCCGGGCAGCCCGGGGCCGAAGGCTTGTTCGGTCACGTCTTCGCGGTTGCCGACGAAGATCGCGGCGTCGCGCAGGTAGGGGTAACGCGCGATATGTTCGATGTCGTCGGCGTTGCGGTCGGCGCACAGCAGCGCCTCGCGTTCGTTGCCTTCTTCCATCGGCAGGCAGCCGACGAAGTCGGTCAGGAAAACGTAGGGCTGGCGCTTGAGCTCGGGGTTCTCGTGGTAGTGGTAGTCGACTTCCCACGACTCGTCGCCGACCACGAGGTCGTAATGCTCGGCGTCCATCAGGTCGACGAAAGTCATGAAGTTGTGGCTCATGACCTCGTCCATCGTGCGCAGCGCGAAGAAGGCCTGCAGGTCGTGTTCGCCCGCGACACGCTCGAAATGCCGGCTCTCGTTCGCGAGCCGGGCCGTCATCGGATGCAGTCGTTCGCCCTCGCGTTCGAGGTAGGTGGCCGCCGGGTCGGTGGTGAACCAGTCGATCGCGAGATCGGGTTGCAGCTGGCGCAGCTGGCGTGCGATCGCGAGGTCGCGCTGCACATGGCCGAGGCCGATCGGGCTGCTGATGAAGAGCGCGCGCCGCTGGCGTTTCATCGCCCGTTCCCAGCGTCGCTGACGCGGTGCGCCGCCGACGAAATCGCGCAGCGCGCGATTGAAGACGACCGGGTCGCGGGCCGCGGTGACGTGCCCGCCACCGCCGATCGTCAGCAGCTTCGACCCCGGCACCAGATCGTGGATCGCTTCGCCCTTGGCGTAGGGCACACGGCGGTCGTCGTCGCCGTGGATGACCAGCGTCGGGCAGCCGACGCGGCGTGCGTGCTCGCGCACGTCGTTGCCGAGCCAGGCGTTGCGGCACCAGCCGAGCCACTCGGCATTCGTGGCCCAGCCGTAGTGCACACCGTCTTCATAGGGCTTGGTCGAATGGGGCTCGCTGAAGATCGTGCCCATGAACCAGTCCAGGTAAGCGGGCCAGTCCTTGCGCAGCAACTCGCCTTCGGCCTCGCGGCGCTGCGCCATCTTCTCGCTGTCGATCAACGAGTCGGCGAAGCCGCCGGCGGTGACGACGTGGCTTACGCGCTGCGGTTGTTCGGCTGCCAGCCGCAGCACCGTCATCGCCGCGGCCGAGATGCCCACCAGGGCGACGCGGTCGGCACCTGCCGCGTCGAGCACCGCGACGAAGTCGGCGAAGAAGTCATCGAAGCTGTACGCCGCCTGCCCCAGCGGTCGGCCGGAGCGGCCCGACCCGCGGCCGTCGCTGGTGATGACCCGGAAGTGTCGCGAGAGGTACGGCACGGCGGCCTTCAGCATCTGGCTGTGCACGACCTGGAACGGCGGTGCGAAGGCGATCCACGGCCCCGACGTGCCCCAGATGGCATACCAGAGCTTGACGCCGTCGCGCTCGATGTGGCCCTGCCACGCCGGCTGCACCGTCTCGTAGGGCGAAGCGTCGGTCTCGGGCACAACACCAGGCTCGGGCAGCGGGCCGGCAATAAGGCGCAGACGTTCGGGCAGCAGCGGATCGTCCATCAGCGCCTCCTCTTGCCAGCCTGCGGCCGGGCGGTGCGTGCGTCGAGCGATTCGAGCAGTAACTGCACGGCATCGAGGGCGGCGCGGTGCTGCGCGCGCTCTTCCCTCACGTCGAGCAGGTCGGCAAACTCCATGCCGAGCCAAAACTCCGTGATCCAGCAGGCGATCACCTCCGCCGTGAACGGCGGCGGCAGCTTCACGCCGTCGGCTTCGAGAGCGCCGAGGGCGCCGCGCACGACTTCGTGCACCAGCCGCTTCCAGGCCAGCAGGCGGGGCAGGAACTTCTCGCGCAGCCCGGCGTTGGCCAGGCTCGCCGCCATCAGCTCGGCCTGCAGGCGCACGAAGCCCGAGGCGAGATCGCTTTCGTAGAAGCGGCGCGCGTTGGCCCACTTCTGGGCATAGCCGCTCGGGCCTTCGTACATCGACACCTGGCGCGCGAGCAGGCGCTGGTTCATGGCGTCGAGCACGTCGATCACCAACTGGTCCTTGCTGCGGAAGTGGTAGTTGATGAGCGCGTGGTTGACGCCGGCGTCCTGGGCGATCTGGCGCACGCTCAAGGCGGCGTACCCCTCGGCCACCAGGCGGCGGAAGGCGGCTTCGAGGATGCGTTCGCGGGTCAGCGTCGCATCGCCGTCACGCAGCTTGGCTGCCGGCGCGGGCGCGGCGGCAATGCGGGAATGGTTTGGCGAAGCCATGTTTGATCGACTGGTTTAACCGTATGTTCAAATCATAGCCGCTGGCGCGGAGCCGTCAAGCCGCTCGCGCTGTGGCCGGCGGGCCGGCGTAGGGCTCAATCTGGCGACATCCTCCCGGCGGTCGGGTGACGCCTGCCGCCCGTGCACCCCCCTGGCAAGAGGGGGGGTCGACCGCACCCGACTGCACAGAATTCCGCCACTGACCCTGCTGCAGGTTCGCCCGTCGGGCGCGACCGCAGAAAACTTCAAGCGGAGACTTCATGAGCCGTCACCCCCGAGTTCCACACGCCCGTCCGGGCCGCGGAAGGACCCCCTCCACCCTGGCTGTCGCGGCTGCGTTGGCCCTGTTGAGCACCGGCGCGCAGGCCTTCGAGTTCGACACCGGCAACCCCGACCTGACCGTGCGCTGGGACAACACACCCCGCGCCAACCTCGGCTGGCGCGTCGAGAGCCGCGACGCGAAGATCGGCAACTCGCCGACCGGCGACGAAGGCACCTACAGCTTCGACAAGGGCGATATGGTCGCCAAGCGCATCGACCTGCTGAGCGAACTGGACGTCGTGTACCAGAAGCGCTTCGGCGGCCGCCTCAGCGCCACGGCCTGGTACGACGGCGCCTATGGCGACAGCAGCAGCCGCAATCCCGCCGCCTCGCCGCTGTACACCCCGAGTTACATCAACGGTGAGTACAGCGACTACGTCAAGCGCCTGTACCGCGGCGGCAGCGGCGAGATCATGGATGCGTTCGTCTTCGGGCGCTTCGACCTCGGCGAGGTCCCGACCTCGGTCAAGATCGGTCGCCACTCGCTGTACTGGGGTGAGTCGTTGTTCCTCGGTGGCAACGTCAACGGCATTGCCTACGCGCAGAACCCGCTCGACCTGCAGAAGGGCTTCGCGACCCCCGGCGTCGAAGCCAAGGAACTGTTCCGCCCGCTGAACCAGATCTCGGCTCAGGCGGCCATCACCGACACCTTGACCATTGCTGGTCAGTACTTCCTCGAGTGGGAGTCGTTCCGCTATCCGGAAGGCGGCACCTACCTCGGCCCGGTGGACTTCGCGTTCAACGGCCCGGATGGGCAAATCGCCGCCGGCCTCGGTTTCGTCCGGCGCGGTGACGCCTCGGAGCCCAAGCAACGCGGCGACTGGGGCCTGGCCGCACGCTGGAGCCCGGAGTGGCTCGACGGCACGATGGGCTTCTACTACCGCAACTTCTCCGACAAGCTGCCGCAGACCTTCGTCACGGCACCGGTACCGGGCAGCGCGCAGTACAACCTGATCTACGCCGACAACATCGACCTCTACGGCATCAGCCTGGCGAAGAACATCGGCGGTGTCAGCCTCGGCGCCGAGATTTCGTACCGCAGCAACACGCCCCTGAACAGCCAGGTGCTGGGCGTGTCGCCGGGCCTGCCCGGCCAGGGCGAGACCAAGGGGCCGCGCGGCGACACCGCGCACGCGCTGGTCAACCTGCTTGGCGTGATCCCGCAGACGGCGCTGTTCGACGCCGCCACCTGGGCCACCGAACTGACCTACGCCCACCTCGTGTCGGTCAAGAGCGGCGAGAACCTGTTCAACGGCGTCGGCTACGCGCCTTGCCTGTCGGTGGCCAACGGCGGCAAGCGCGCCCGCGACTGGGACAAGTGGGATGGCTGCGAC
>DATDER010000229.1:0-17404 GCA_036523095.1 Rubrivivax sp. | reverse complement strand
GGGCACGTTCCGATGTATTACTCACCCGTTCGCCACTCGTCGCCAGGTTGCCCCGCGTTACCGTTCGACTTGCATGTGTAAGGCATGCCGCCAGCGTTCAATCTGAGCCAGGATCAAACTCTTCAGTTCGATCTTGATAAATTACTCAAAGAATTGAAGTGAACTTCACTTGCATGAAAATTCAATTCAGTGAGCGTTTTAGGTCCAGGAGACCTTGAGTCTTTCGACTCTCGGCACCGGCCTTCGAACGCCCACACTTATCGGCTGTATGTTGTTAAAGAGCTTGCCTTGCGGCGCGCCGACTTGATGTCAGCGAAGACCATGATTCTGGCACGTTTTCGTTTCACGTGTCAAGCGCCTGTCTTGTCTGCGCTCTTCGCTTCAGGTCACCGTCGGCTTGCGCCGAATTCGCCGGTAACCGTTGAGCGAAGCCAATGACTATAGCACACAAATTTCTGTGCAGTCGACTCTCGGTAGGTTCCGTCGCTTGATCAACGTTCAACTGAGAGCATGGCCTGCTTCACAGCCGCCGCCGGATCGTCCGACGCCATGACACGCTCCAGCTTGCTCGCGAGCCGCCCCGCATCGGCACGCAGCACCCGCTGCTTGATGGCCGCGATCTGCGCCGGGTGCATGGAGAAGCTGCGCAAACCCATAGCCAGCAGCAATTCGGTGAATGCCGGGTCGCCCGCCATCTCACCGCACACGCTCACCTCACGGCCAGCCGCCCGCGCAGACGCAATGGTCCTGTGGATCAGGTGCAGCACCGCGGGGTGCCAGGGGTCAAAGAGGTGGGCAACAGCCTCGTCGGCGCGGTCGATCGCGAGCGTGTACTGAATCAGGTCGTTGGTGCCGATCGAGACGAAATCGAAGTGCTTCAAAAACGCATCGATGCTGATGGCGGCAGCGGGGATCTCGATCATCGCGCCGATATCGAAGGCTCCGTAGGCATGGCCGGCCTCGTCGAGTTGGTGCCGCGCACGGGCCACCGCTTCCAACGTAAGGCGAACTTCGTTCAGGTGCGCCACCATCGGCACCAGGATCCTGACCTTGCCGAACGCGCTCGCCCGCAGAATTGCGCGCAGCTGCTGGCGGAACATGCCCGGCTCCGACAGGCTCCACCGGATCGCGCGCAAGCCCAATGCCGGATTGAGCGCATGCTCATGGCGCAACTCATGGACGCTCATCCGGTCGAGCGGCTTGTCTGCGCCGATGTCGACGGTCCGGATCGTCACCGGCAGGCCCTGCATCGCGATCACGACGTCGCGGTAGGCTTCGAACTGCTCCTCCTCGTCGGGCAGGTCGCCGGCGCGGTTCATGAACAGGAACTCGCTCCTGAACAAGCCGACGCCGACGGCGCCGGAGCCGAGCGCCGACACGGCATCCCCGGGCTGTTCGATGTTGGCCAGCAGTTCCACCGCCTCGCCATCGAGCGTGACGGCCGGGGTGTGGCGCAGTCGGTCGAGCCGGGCCCGCTCGAGTTCGCCCTGGCGCTGGCGGAAACGGTACTCCTCAAGCACGATCGGCGATGGGTTCACCAGCGCGACACCGGCATCGCCATCGATCACGACCCAATCGTCCTGGCGGATCAGCCGGCTTGCTTCGCGCGCGCCGACCACCGCCGGGATGTCCATGCTGCGCGCCACGATGGCTGTATGCGAAGTGCGCCCGCCGACATCGGTCACGAAGCCCATGAACACGCTACGTTTGAACTGCAACATGTCAGCCGGCGAGATGTCGCTCGCCACGAGCACCAGCGGGTCTTCACCCGCGAAGTCACGCGCCGCCGCGCTGCCGCTCGATTCGGACTTGGTGCGCGACAAAGCCTTCAGTAGGCGCTCGACGACCTGCTCGAGATCGGCCTTGCGCTCGCGCAGGTACTCGTCCTCCATTTCGTCGAACTGGCGTGCCAGCACCTCGAGCTGCGCCGACAGCGCCCACTCGGCGTTGTAGTGCCGATCGTGGATCCAGGCCTTCGTCGCGCCAATGAGCGACTCGTCATGCAGCAGCATCAGGTGCACGTCGAGCAGCGCCGACAGTTCGGCCGGCGCGTCGCCGGGCAAGTCGCGTTGCAGCACCGTCAACTCGTCGGCGACCGCATCGCGGGCCTGACGCATGCGTCCGACTTCGCTTTCCGCTTCAGCCGGTGCGATGAAGTAGTGCGCCACGTCGACCCGGCTTGAGGCCACCAGCACCGCGCGACCGATGGCCACGCCACGCGACACCGGCACGCCAAACACCTGGATGCTCATGGCCGACTCATTGGCCTTCGCCGAACTTGGCGTCGATCAACTCGCGCATCGAGTCCATCGCCGCCTGCTCGTCCTGACCGTCGGTCTCGATCTCGATCTCGCTGCCCATTCCAGCGGCCAGCATCATCACGCCCATGATGCTTTTGGCATTCACGCGGCGCCCGTTGCGGGACAGGTGCACCTCGCTCTTGAAGCTCGCGGCAAGCTTGGTCAGCTTGGCCGAGGCGCGCGCGTGCAGACCCAGCTTATTGCTGATGGCTATGTTGGACTTGATCATCGTTGCCCGTCTTGACGGCCTGGTTCTGGGGCCGCGACACCGCCACCTGCATCACGCCCTGAGTCGCGCCGCTGACCGCGCGCGCGACCAACGCCTCCAGTGGCTCTGCGGCGTAACACAGCACACGCCACAGCATCGGCACGTTGACCCCCGCCACGACGCGCGCCCGGTGGGCGTCGGCGACACGCAGCGCCACGTTGCACGGCGTGGCACCGAAGACGTCGGCCAGGATCAGGGTCTCGGTATTGCCGGCCTGGGCCAGCAGCGCACGCAGCCGCACTTCGACCTCTTCAGGGCTCTCGCCCGGGGCGACGTCCAGGGCCTGCAGCAGGCTCGCGCAATCGGGGTAGGTGTGCTGCGCCACCGTGCGCAGCGACGTAGCGAGCGGGGCGTGGGCAACGATCAACAACTGGGGCATGGTGGGCGGATCCTTGGGGTTGATTATTCACGCCGGCTGCCGCCAGCGCCGCGGCGGCTTCAGAAACCACAGGTACGACAGCGCACAGCAGGCGCCAAAGAAGGCAAAGGCGAAGCGGAACGCTGCCGGCTCCGGCCATCCGCCGGACCGCAACAAGTCGACGCCGAGGCCGATTCCCCACTGGATGCAGAACACGCCACTGAAGATCACGAGGTTGAAAGCCGACAGCGCACGGCCGGCCAGGTGCGCGGGGAACGCCTGGCCCACCGCCGGCTGGCTCAATGACACGAAGCTGCAACTGACGCACCACAGCGCCCAGAGCCCGGCGCCAGCGGGCTCGGGCCGCAGCACGATCAGCGCCAGCAACACGAGGGAGAGCGGCAATCCCCTCGCCATCAGGCGCTGCGCGCCAACGCCGCGCGCCGACAGCCGGGGCATCAGGATGCCCCAAGCCATGAACGCGAACAGCATGCCCAGATTGATCGCAAACAGACCGCCCGCGGCCTCCGCGGCCGACCAGCCTGCCACCCGCGTGAGCCAGGGCCCGGCCCATAGCGACTGCACCGCGACCAGCCCGCCATACAGAAAGAATCCCAGCGGCGCACTGCGCACGAAGGTCGGGTGCGACACGATCGACGCGTAACCCGCCGTGGCCTGCGCTCCCGTCGAGCGTGTCGGCGCGTCACGCGGCACCCAGGCCCAGACCAGGCTCATGGCCAGCAACAGCGCAGCCGCGACTGCCCAGAACAGACCGCGCCATCCCCACGCCGGCAGCAGCCACTGCACCGGCAGCGTGGACGCCAGCATGCCGAGCGACCCGGTCATCAGCATCCATGAGTTGGCGCGCAACTGCGCCGCGGGGCTGAAGTGGCGGCGAAAGCACGTCAGCGGCGCCATCAGACAAGCCGCCACGCCCATGCCGATGAGCCCGCGCGCCAGCACCAGCCCTGCCAGCCCCGTTGCCAGCGCAAAGGCAGCGCAGCCTGCGACCGCAATCACCATCATGGCCAGCAGGACGCGTTTCGGGCCAAAGCGGTCGAGCGCGCTGCCCAGTGGCAACTGGAGTGAGGCAAAGCCCAGGAAGTAGGCCCCGGCGAGCAAGCCCAGGTCGGAGGCACCCAAACCCATCTCGGCACTGAAGGAGGGTGCAAGGGTCGCCGTCACCGCGCGCAGCAGGGCAGAAAAGAAATAGGCGAACGCGAACGACAGGAACATGCGCACGGCCAGAGTGCGCGTTCCCTGCATCACGTTCACGGCAGCAGGCGCAGGCCGGCGAAGAAGACCTCGACCGCCTCCGGATCCAGCACCTCGCCCACTACCGTGGCCTGATAGACCGTTGTGCCGCGGGCGTAGACCGCCACCTGTTCGCGCACGGCCTTGCCACCCGGCAGATGACCGCGAAGTTCGAAGCGCCCGCTGTCTGCGTGCGGTGTCGCGCCGGCGAGGACCCAGTCGAATGGCAGTTCGGTACCCGCGCCGAGATTCGCCGCCGCCGCAGCGCGCAGTTCTCGCAATGCAGCGCGCACCCGAGACGGATCCTCCAGATTAACGTAAGCGAGTGCCCACGTCATTCCGCTGGCGTTGCAGGCGTAGAGCGTCAATCGCGCTGGTGCGCCGGCGAGTATCACGTCGCGCGCGTGGCTCGACGGCCGGCAAGGCAGCATCAACGTGACGCCGCTGGCGTCGGGCCGGATCTCGCGCCAATCCAGCGCCGGCGCGCAGGCCGCCAGCAGCAGGACCGCAGCAGCCAGCGGCGTCGATCGAAAGGGCATCGCCGGATTATCCCGGCCGCGCGCACACGCCAGAATCGATGCCATGGACACTTCATCAGGCTTGGCTCCGGGAGCACTCGACGGCGTTCGTGTGCTCGATCTCTCGCGTGTGCTCGCCGGCCCCTGGTGCACCCAGACGCTGGCCGACCTCGGCGCCGACGTGATCAAGGTCGAGCGTCCGGGTTCGGGCGACGACACGCGCGGCTGGGGGCCACCCTTCCTGGCCGACCGCGCAGGCCAGGATACCGCCGAAGCCGCCTACTACCTGGGTGCCAACCGCAACAAACGATCGGTCACGATCGACATCGCCGCCCCCGAGGGCCAGGCCTTGATCCGCGAGCTGGCGGCCGGTTGCGACGTCTTCGTCGAGAACTTCAAGGTCGGCGACATGGCGCGTTACGGCCTCGACGCGGCCTCCATGCACGCGCTCTACCCACGCCTGGTGTACTGCTCCATCACCGGTTTCGGACAGACGGGGCCTTACAGCGACCGCGCCGGCTACGACTACGCCGTGCAGGGCATCGGCGGGCTCATGAGCGTCACCGGCGAGCGCGACGATCTGCCCGGCGGCGGGCCGCAGAAAGTGGGCGTCGCCGTTGCCGACCTCTTCACCGGCCTCTACGCCACGGTCGCGATCCTGGCCGCGCTGCGCCACCGCGACGCCACCGGCGAGGGCCAGGTGATCGACATGGCATTGCTCGACACCCAGGTCGCGATGCTCGCCAATCTCGGGGCCAACTACCTCGTCACCGGCCGGGCACCGCGCCGCGCCGGCAACGCGCACCAGAACATCGTGCCTTACCAGGTCTTCGAGGTCGCCGACGGGCACCTCATCCTCGCGGTCGGCAACGATGGCCAGTTCGCCAAGTTCTGTGCCGTCGCCGGACTCGCCGATGTCGCCGCCGACCCTCGGTTCCAGAAGAACGCCGGCCGCGTGCGTCACCGCGAGCAACTGGTTCCGCTCCTCGCGGCGGCGATGCGCACCCGCAGCCGGGCCGACTGGCTGGCGGCACTCGAAGGCGCGAAGGTGCCCTGCGGTCCGATCAACTCGCTCGACGAAGTCTTTGCCGACCCCCAGGTGCGGCACCGGGCGATGACGGTGCGCGTGCCGCACCCCGACAGCGACACGCTGCAACTGGTGGCGAGCCCGCTCAAGCTGTCGCGAACGCCGGCGAGCGTGCGGCGGGCGCCACCCCTGCTCGGACAGCACACCGACGAAATCCTGCAAGAGCTGGGGCTCGGGCGCGGGCGGATTTCGGCACTGCGTGCACGCGGCTTGATCTGAGCCGCCGCAGGCGGTGGCGGCCTTCGTGACGGATTGCCGCTGCGACCGCCCGGCGACTGCCATCCCCGGGCTTGCGGGGTTGGCGAGAAGCCTGCGCTCACCAATCATCGCCGCATGTGGTTGGGCCTGCCGCCACCCGCGTCGGCCGTGCCGGCCAGGCGCGACGAAATCGGGGGGGGAACAAAGATGGGCATGACCGAACCCCGGCTGGGCTCGGCAGCATCGCAGGCGTCGTCCTTCGGACCGCCCGCGGGGAAAGTCACCGACGCGGCCGGCGTCGACATGGCCCAGGTCGCGGGCCACCTCGGGGGCGAGATCGCGTCACCGCTGTCGAGCGCGATCGAGCGTGTCAACGCGCTGGCCACGACGGGCCGGATCGACCGCGCAGGCCTGGTCGCTCTGCGCGGCGAAATCGAGATCGCGCGGCGTGCCGGCATCATTGCCCAGCAGCTGGCCCGTCTGGCCGGCGGCGGCATCCGGCAGAACGCCGAGCGGCTCGACCTCACGCAGCTGCTGCGCGAAGCGGTGTCGCAACGCGGGCGCGAGATCCAGGCTCGGGGCATCGAGGTCCGGCAGGTGTTGCAGCCGGCCGAGGTGGTCGCCGACGCCGCGCTGGTGTTCGCCCTGCTGCAGGCTCTGCTCGATTGGTCGCTGGCGCACGCCCAGCAGCGCGTCGAACTCACGCTCGACATCCGCTCCTGGCCGGTCAACGCCCGGCTGCGCTGCCATTTCAGGCACCGGGCGCCCGACCTCGTCGACGCCCACGTACCCGCCGCGGCGCCGCAACTCGACACCATGGCCTGGCTGCTGGTGCGGCAGACCGCGCTCTCGCTGGGTCTCGAGGCCCAGCGCAGGGACAGTGGCGGGGAAGCGACATTGACGCTCGAGTTCCCGCGCACGGTGAACGGGACCGTCAACGAGATGATGGCCGGCGTGTCGGCGATCGAACTCGACGACGACCTTTCCCTGCTTCCCAACTCCAAGCCCCTCGCCGGCAGCCACGTGCTGGTCGTCTCCGGCCGGCGCGAGGTGCGCGCTGTGGTGCGCGACGCGATCCGGCCGATGGGCTTGATGGTGGACTTCACGACCTCGGTGGACGAGGCGCGCGAGTTCTGCCGCGGCGGCCTGCCCCACGCGATCGTCTACGAAGCTGCGCTGGGGGGCGAGAGCTTCGAGCTCTTGCGACGCGAATTGCTGGCCGAAGTGCCGCTGCTGTCGTTCATCGCCATTGCCGAAGAAGGCCACGCCTACGAGTCCTCGCTGCGCGACGGGTTCCAGACCACGCGGGTCGGGCGCAACGCGTTGATGACGGCGTTGCCGTCGGCCCTGCTGTTCGAGCTGTCTCGCGGCGTGCCGACCTGAGGGCAGCGCGCGCCGCGGCGAACCCGGCTTCGGGGGGCTGAGCGCGTCGGTCGGGGGCCCGCTCCAGGCCGGCTGAGCGGCGGCGGCCTCAGGCGACCGCGCCGGCCACGCCTGCAGCGTGCGCCTGTTCATCGGCGTGGTAGCTCGAACGCACCATCGCACCCACCGCGGCATGGGTGAAGCCCATCGCCGCCGCCTCGCGCTCGAACATCCTGAAGGTGTCGGGGTGCACATAGCGCCGCACCGGCAGGTGGTGCGCGCTGGGTGAGAGGTACTGGCCGATCGTCAGCATGTCGATGTCGTGCGCCCGCATGTCGCGCATCGCACCCAGGATCTCGTCGTCGTTCTCGCCCAGCCCGACCATGAGTCCGCTTTTGGTCGGCACCCCCGGCACGGCCTGCTTGAAGCGCTGGAGCAGGCTCAGGCTGAACTGGTAGTCCGAGCCCGGGCGTGCTTCCTTGTACAAGCGCGGGATGGTCTCCAGGTTGTGGTTCATCACGTCGGGCGGCGCTGCCTTCAGGATGTCGAGCGCGCGGTCGAGGCGGCCGCGGAAGTCGGGCACCAGGACCTCGATCCGCGTCGCCGGCGACAGTTCGCGCGTCCTGCGGATGCACTCGACGAAATGCGCCGCACCACCGTCGCGCAGATCGTCGCGGTCCACGCTCGTGATGACAACGTACTGCAGCTTCAGCGCCGCGATCGTGCGCGCCAGGTTCTCGGGCTCGGCCGCATCCAGCGGGTCCGGGCGGCCGTGGCCGACATCGCAGAAGGGGCAGCGCCGGGTGCACTTGTCGCCCATGATCATGAAGGTCGCGGTGCCCTTTCCGAAACACTCGCCGATGTTCGGGCACGAGGCTTCTTCGCACACCGTGTGCAGCTTGTGCTCGCGCAGGATCTGCTTGATCTCGTAGAAGCGCGACGAGGCCGAACCCGCCTTGACGCGGATCCAATCGGGCTTCTTCAACACCTCGGCCGGAACGATCTTGATCGGGATGCGCGAGGTCTTGGCCTGCGACTTCTGCTTCGCCGAAGCGTCGTAGGCGGGGCTCGCCGGGGCAGCCGGCGTGGCGGTGTCTGTCATGTCGGTGCGGCGCCGGAGCGGGAAAACACCGAGTCTATCGGGATCGCCGCGCCGGCGCGCTCAAGCTGCGGACAGCAGGTGCTGCGCCAGGCGCTCGGCGAGCCGTGCCGCCGCCTCGTCCCAGCTCAGCGCGATGCCGAGCGAGCGCAAGTCCACTGTCTGCAAGCCGGCGTAGCCACAAGGGTCGATTCGGCTGAAAGGCTCCAGGTCCATCGCCACGTTCAAGGCCACACCGTGGTAGGCGCGGCCGCTGCTGACCTTGATCCCGAGCGCCGCGATCTTGCCCAGCCCGGCAAAACGATCGACACCCGGCATGGCCGCCGGCAGCGTCGCATGGCCGAAAGGCTCGTCCAGGCGAACGTAGATGCCTGGTGCACCGCTGACGCGGTGGCCGGTGACGCCGAGTCCTTCCAGCACCTGCAGCACGCTGCGCTCGATGCGGAAAACGTACTCCTTGACGTAGATGCCCAGGCGCTTCAAGTCCACGAGGGGGTAGACCACGACTTGGCCGGGGCCGTGGTAGGTGACCTGGCCGCCGCGGTTCGTCTGCACGACCGGAATGTCGCCCGGCCGCAGCACGTGCTGCATGCGTCCGGCCACGCCCTGCGTGAAGACAGGTGGGTGCTCGACGAGCCAGAGCTCGTCTTCGGTGTCGGGGCCGCGCGTCGCACTGAAGCTGCGCATCTCGGCCTCGACCCCGGCATAGTCGCGCCGGCCCAGGTTCAACACACGCATGGGGGGCAGTGTACGCAGCGATTCGGTGTGTCATGGCCCAGGCCTCCGAGCGCGCAGACGGGAGCGGTGTTCGCGTATCGTGTCGACTCTGCCGCGGGAGCGACGATGCAACGAATCACCACGCGCCTCCTCATCACCTGCCTGCTTGCGAGCGCCGGCCTCGCCTGCGCCGCGCCGCCGCCCAGCCTTCAGGCAGCGGTCGCCGCCTACGAGCGTGGCGACCTGGCCGGCGCGCGGGTGGCGCTCGAGCGACTGTCGAAGGCCGGCGTACCCGGCGCCGACTACAACCTGGCGGTGATGCATCTGCGTGGCGAACTGCCCCGTGCGAGCCCTCAGGAAGGATTGCGCCTGATGACCCGCGCGGCCGAGGCGGGCTTTGTCACCGCGATGCTCACGCTCGGGCAGATGTACGAGAACGGCGACACCGGGCGCACCGACATCGTGGCGGCCAACCGCTGGTACCTGCGTGCCGCCGAGTCCGGCAGCGCCGATGCCCAAGTAGCCATCGCCACCGCGCACTACCTCGGCCGCGGCGCGAAGCGGGATCTGGCCGAGGCGGCACGCTGGTACCGCGAGGCGGCCAAGGGTGGCGACGTCGGCGCGCAGTACCTGCTGGCATCGATGTACGAAAGCGGCGAAGGTGTCGAGCAGGACCTGCGACTGGCCCGCTATTGGTACGACATCGCGGCCCGCAACGGCGACGAGGCGGCGCCGGGCAAGGTCAAGGAGCTGGACGACCGCCTGGGCGCCAAGCCGACCTGACACCGCGCAGCGCTACAGCACCACCTTGACCATCGGGTGCGTCGACAGCGTGCGGTAAAGCTCGTCGAGCTGCTCGCGGCTGGTGGCGGTCACGGTGATCGTGACGCCGAGGTAGTTGCCGCCACTGCTGGCACGCAACTCCACCGTCTGCGCATCGAAGCCCGGGTCGAACTGCTTTGCGACCCCGACGATGGCCTCGAGGAAACCTTCAGCCTGCGCCCCCATGACCTTGATCGGGAACGCACTGGGGTATTCGATCAGGCTCTTTTCGGGGGGAACCTCGGCCATCATCAGATCGACTGCGCCAGCTTGGCGCGCTGGTAGGCCTCGTGCAGGCGGGCGTAAACCGGCCCCGGCCGGCCGCGCAACGAGCCGTGACCCACCGGCTCGCCGTCGATGCGCGTCACCGGCAGCACTTCCTTCGTGGCCGAACTGAGCAGGACCTCGTCGGCGCTCAACACGTCGGCCTCGGAGATCGGGCGCAGGTTGTAGGCCACGGCCACTTCTTCACACAGTTCGCGCAGCAGCTCGACGCGGATGCCCTCGAGCACGTGCTCGCTCTTGGGCGGACCAAGCAACGCCCCTTCGTGCACGACCCAGACGTTGCTTGCCGCGGCTTCGGTCAGGAAACCGTCGCGGAACATGATCGTCTCGACCGCACCATGGTCGGCCGACATCTGGCGCGCCAGCACGTTGCCGAGCAGCGAGATGCTCTTGATGTCGCCACGCTCCCAGCGGAAGTCACGCGCCGTGGTGCAGGCCACACCCTGGTGGCGTTGCTCGGGCGTGGGCGGCTTCATCGGGCTGGCCATCAGGAACACGCTGGGCTCGATGCCCTCGGGCATGACGTGGTCGCGCATCGCGACCCCGCGCGTGACCTGGAGGTAGATCAACTGGTCCTGCGCACCGGACTTCTCGGCGAGCGCGGCCACGAGTGGCCGGATCAACTCCAGCCACTGTGCTGGCGTGTGCGGATTGGGGATGCGCACCTTGGCCAGGCTGCGCGACAGGCGGGCCATGTGTTCGTCGAAGCGGAACAGCTTTCGTGCGTACACCGGTGCGACTTCATATATGCCGTCGCCGAAGACGAAGCCGCGGTCGAGCACGCTGACCTTGGCCTGGTTCAGCGGCAGGAAGCTGCCGTTCAGATAACACAGCGTGTCGGGCAGCGGCGGGTTCATGGCGGGCCTTCCTATCGGACGCGGTGATGGACGACGTGGCGCGAGATTACTTGATCCACAAACGCAACGAATCCCAGGTGCGGCCGAAGAGGCCCGCCAGTTCGACCGGCTCCTGCACCACCAGCGGCACCGTCGTGATCACCGTGCCGGCGGCGGTGGCGACCTTGATCGCGCCCACACGCTGGCCGGCGGCGAGCGGCGCCAACAGCGGGTCGGTGCGCTCCACCGTGGTCTTCAGGCTCGCACCCTCGCCCTTGGGCACGGTGACGAACACCGCGCCGCCGGCAGCGCCGAGCTTGGCTTCAGGCAACCGGCCCTTCCACACCGGGACGGTGGCGACCGGCTTGCCGGCGTCGAACAGCCGCACCGCGTCCCAGGCCTGGTAACCCCAGTTCAGCAGCTTCTGGCTTTCGCTCGCACGCGCCTCGCGCGACGCGGTGCCCAGCACCACGCTGAGCAGGCGGCGCTTGCCGTTGGGCATGTCGCGCACCGCGCTCGCGACGAGGCAATAACCGGCGGCGTCGGTGGCACCGGTTTTCATGCCGTCGACCGTCGGATCGCGCCCGAGCAGCAGGTTGCGGTTGTCCTGCTTGATCTTGTTGTAGGTGTACTCGCGGATCGAATACAGCGGGTAGAAGCCCGGGTGCTCGGTGATGATCTTGGCCGCGACCAGCGCCACGTCGCGCGCGCTCGAGTAGTGGCCGGCCTCGGTCAGGCCGGCGACGTTCTTGAATTGCGTGTTCTTCAGACCCCAGGCCTGGCCCTGGCGGTTCATCATCGCGACGAAGTTCTCGAGCGTGCCGCCCACGGCCTCGGCCAGCGCGACCGACGCGTCGTTGCCGCTCTGCACGATCATGCCCTTGAGCAGTTCGTCGACGGTCGGCGTCATCGTCGTGTCGATGAACATCAGCGAGCCGCCGCCCTTGCGCTCGGCCCAGGCACGCTGCGACACCGGCACGGTCTGCGTCAGCGTGAGCTTCTTGTCGCGCAAGGCGTTGAAGACGAGGTACGCCGTCATCAGCTTGGTCAGCGAAGCGGGCTCCGCGCGTGCGTCGGCTTCGCGTTCGGCCAGCACCTGGTTGCTCGCCAGATCGATCAGGATGTACTGGCGCGCGGCGACCTCCGGCGGTTGGGGCGCTTGCGCAAATGTGTTCGACACGCTGGCCGCGGCCAGCAACAGGGTGATCAGGAGTTTCATGGGTTCGGAGGTCGGGGTGGGTGCCAAGCGCCGAGCACGAGGCTCTTCAGCAGCGCCAGCTGCCCGTGGAAAAAATGGCCGGCACCGGGCACCACCGTGATCGGCAGCGCCTGGGGCCGTGCCCAGTCAAGAACGTCGGCCAATAGCACCACGTCATCGGCCTCGCCGTGGATCACGATCGTGCCCGCCGGCACCGGGGCGGTGGCAAAGCTCTTCACCGCCGGGCCGACCAGCACCAGCCGCTCGGCCGCGCCGTCTGCGGGCAGCCGCGACGCGGCTTGCGAAGCGACGTGAGCACCGAACGAAAAGCCGCCCAACGCCAGCGGCAACGCCGGCTCGCGCAACGCGGCGATCACTGCCAGGGCATCGTCGACCTCGCCGCGGCCCTCGTCCCAGGCCCCGGCCGACGCACCGACGCCGCGGAAGTTGAAGCGCACCGCGCGGTAGCCGAGTTGGACAAAGGCGCGGGCCAGGGTCTGTGCGACCTTGTTGTCCATCGTGCCGCCGTGCTGGGGGTGCGGGTGGCACACGACAGCCACGCCGCGCAGGGCCTGCGCGGGTTCGTCGATGGCACATTCGATCGCGCCGGCCGGGCCGGCGACCGTGCGGCGCTGGGTTTGCCGGTTCATGCCGCGCGCCGGGCCGCCCCAAGCGTGGCGGGCACCCCCCCGGAGGGGTGCGAGCAAGCGCGAGTTTGGGGGCTCAACATCAGCGGCCGACGTCGGGCGCCAGCAGCAGGCGCTCGACCGGCCTGCCTTCTTTCAGGTGGGACTGCACGATCTCGTCGATGTCGTGTTGGTCGACATAGGTGTACCAGATGGCCTCGGGATAGACCACCGCGACCGGGCCACCGGCACAGCGGTCCAGGCAGCCGGCCTTGTTGACCCGCACGCCGCCGGGGCCGTGCAGCCCGGCGGACTTGATCGCCTTCTTGCAGTGGTCGAAGGCGCCTTGCGAATCGTGCTGCGCGCAGGCGGCTTCGTTGTTGTCGCGCTGGTTGAGGCAGAAGAAGATGTGGTGCTTGTAATAACTCATGTCGATGGTGATTGTAGGCAGGCGCCTCAGCCGCGCCGGGCCGCCCCAAACCGGCTGAGCGCCCCTCGGGGGCCGCGAACGCAGTGAGCATGGGGTCGTCCTCAGTCGCGCCGCGCCAACCGCGCCAGCAACCAGGCCATCGCGGCGTAGGGCCAGAGCCAGCCGACCCACTGCGCAAGGCCGTGGAAGCGGATGAAGCGCCCCTGCTCCCAGTCCTGCAGGCTCGAGGCGTAGTACGGGTCGCTCGCGACGCCGGCCAGGACCGCGACGCCGGCAGTCAGGCAGACGAGACCGAGCGCGGCCGCCAGCCGCGGGCCGGCGAAGGCCAGCACGCAGGCGAGCGCAGCGGCGGCTCCGAGTGCAGGCAGCGTGGCCGGGGTCATCCAGGCCAGTGCGTGCACCGGACCGAAATTGAGCGCCGTGGACAGCGTCGTCGCAGCCACCGCGAGGGCCAGCGCACCGCCGCACATGACCCAACGTCGCCAACCCGGCCGCGTCACCACGACCGCCACCAGGCTGGGCGAAAGCAGGCCGAGTGCGATCGCCAGGCCCTCGCGCAGCGCGCTCAGGCGCGCGGCGGTCATTTGGGTGTCGGCAACCCGGCTCTCCAGCACCGCGCCGGCCCACGGTGTGCCTTCGAGCACTGCCTCGAGCATGAGCCGCAGTTCATCGAAGACCTGGCCCAGGGCCAGCGGCACCGGTGGCGGGAATAGCAGCGCCACGGGCCAGAGCACGAGCAGCGCGATGGCGCCGCCGCTGTTCGGGACGAACCAGCGTTCACGCACGCGCTGCCAGCGGTCGAACAAGCCGCTGCGCTGCGCCAGCAGCGACAGCAGGCTGCCCCCGACCGCACCGCCCGTGTTCAGGAGCCAATCCAGCAGTGACGGCACGCGGCCGGGCACGAAGTTCTGCACCACTTCAAGTGCGAAGGCCAACAGCGCAGGCAACAGCGCGCCGGTTGCCAGTGCGTGCAAGGTCCGGCCGCCGTTGCGCGCCACCGCGGCCGCGAGCAAGGCTCCGAGCGGCGCATAACCGAGCAGATTGGACCAGTCGTCGAAGGCGGTCCGGTAGCGCGGCCAGGTCAGGGACACTAGATCCCGCGGCGCCACGCCCGGCGGCGAGCGCCAGCCTTCGAAGGGGTACAGGCTCGCATACACCACCAGCAGCAGGCACACCGCGGCAAGCGGCCCGGCGGAACTGCGCTGGCGCGACATCTAGAAGGGCTTCACGACCACCAGCACCACGACCGCGACAAAGCCCAGCACCGACACCTCGTTGAAGACGCGGTACCAGCGGTGGCTGCGCCGGTTGGCCAGTTGCTCGAAATTGCGCAGCAAGCCGCGGCACATGTGGTGGTAGCCGATCAAGAGCAGCACGAGCAACAGCTTGGCGTGCAGCCAGCCGTTGCCGGCGCCACGGCCCACCCCGTATCCCAGCCACAGCCACAGCCCCAGCGCCAGGGCCGGCAACATCAGGAGGCTGGAAAAGCGGTACAGCTTGCGTGCCATCAGCAGCAGGCGTTCGCGCTCGGCGTGGCTGTCGCTGGGCACCATCGCCAGGTTCACAAACAGGCGCGGCAGGTAGAACAGCCCCGAAAACCAGCTCGCAACGAAGACGATGTGAAAGGCCTTGACCCAGAGGTAGCCGCTGCTCATGCGCCGATTATCGGCGGCACAACAAAAACGGCCCCAGCGAAGGCTGGGGCCGGCAAGCCTTGGCGCTGTCTTGACACCAGGGCACCTGCTCAGGGAGGAAAAGCAGGGAACGACAGCCTCGCAGCTATCATTCAAAAATCACTTTAGCATCGGGAGTGCGGTTTGTGAATGCCGTCTTCGCCCCGTTCCCGGCCGGCCGCCCGCGCCGCCTTCGCCGCGACGCCAGCACCCGTGCGCTGGTCCGTGAACACCGCCTCGCACCCGAAGACCTGATCCTGCCGGTGTTCCTGCTCGACGGTGCCAACAAGGTGCAGGACGTGGCGAGCATGCCCGGCGTGCAGCGACGCAGCATCGACCGCCTGTTTGCTGTCGCCGAGGACTGCGTGCGGCTCGGCGTGCCGGTGATGGCGCTTTTTCCGGTCATCGATGCGTCGCTGAAGACACCTGACGGCCGCGAGGCCACCAACCCGGGCGGTCTGGTGCCGCGCGCTGTGCGTGCGCTGAAAGAGCGCTTCCCGCAGCTTGGTCTGCTCACCGACGTGGCTCTCGACCCTTTCACGAGTCACGGCCAGGACGGACTCATCGACACCAACGGCTACATCCTCAACGACGACACCGTGGCGGTGCTCAGGCAACAGGCGCTGGTGCAGGCCGAGGCCGGTGTCGACATCGTGGCGCCGAGCGACATGATGGACGGGCGCATCGGCGCCATCCGCCAGGCGCTCGAAGGCGCGGGCCTCATCCACACCCGCATCATGGCCTACAGCGCCAAGTACGCGAGCGCCTTCTACGGCCCCTTCCGCGACGCCGTCGGCTCGGCCGGCAACCTCGGCAAGTCGGACAAGAAGTCGTACCAGATGGACCCCGGCAACAGCGACGAAGCGCTGCGCGAAGTCGCGCTCGACATCGCCGAAGGCGCCGACATGGTGATGGTCAAACCCGGCATGCCCTACCTCGACATCGTGCGCCGGGTGAAGCAGGAGTTCCGCGTGCCGACCTTCGCCTACCAGGTGAGTGGCGAGTACGCGATGATCAAGGCCGCCGCAGCGAACGGCTGGCTCGATCACGACGCGGTGATGATGGAGGCGCTGCTGGCTTTTCGCCGTGCCGGTGCCGACGGCGTGCTGAGCTACTTCGCCCTGGAGGCGGCACGCCTTCTTCACGAAGGCGACGCCGCGCGCCTGCTGCGCCAGCCCTGATGCGCGTCTTCCACGTCGGCCCTGACCAGTTCGTCGAGCTCGACAGCCGGCCGGCCGAACTCCCGGCCACGGGCTTCCTGTGGATCGGCAGCGCGCGGCGCGAGTTCGAAGTGCAGGCGGCGGCACTGCAGGCTGCGTTGCAGGCCTGGGGCTGCGGGCAGATCGTCGACCTGCACGTATCGGATCTGCTGAACAACCAGCTGCCGAGCCACTTCGACACCACCTCGTGGTACGACCTGCTGGTCTTTCGCCGTCTGGCTGCCGGTGCCGGCAGCGCCCAGCTGTTCGTCGACGACGATCACGGCACCGCGACCTCGGCGCGGCGTGCGCTGGAGGCGATCGACACCAGCCCGGTCGGCTTTGCCGTCTTCGACCGCGTACTGCTCACGGTGCACCCGACCGACTGCGCGGTGCTCGAGTACTTCGCGCAACGCCTGACCGGGCTGGGCGACACCCGTGGCTCAGCGCGCCTGCCTACGAGCCCGGCCGACCTGATGCTGCGCATGGTCAACCACATGGTCGACAGCTACCTCGACCTGCGCCGCCTGCTCACGCGCCAGCTCGGTTACCTGCAGCAGCAACTGCTCGACCCGAAGAGCCGCTTCAAGGACTGGCCGATGTTGCTCGAGTCGCGCAACAAGCTGCACCTGCTCGAAGACACCTGCGAAGACCAGCGCAGCGCGGTCCAGGAGTGGATCGACGCGCTCGACGAGTGGCCCGACGAGCCCGGCGCGCATGCGCAGCGCGAGCGCGAATTGCTGCGCCTGCGCTCACGCGACGTGCTGGAGCATGTGGAACGTGTGCTGAGCCATGTGCGCCGGCTCGAGCATTCGGCCGAGACCGCGGTGCAGATGCACTTCTCGGCCCTCGGCCACCGCACAAACGACATCATGCGCACGCTCACCGTGCTGACCGCGGTCTTCCTGCCGCTGAACCTGATCACCGGCTTCTTCGGCATGAACTTCGAGTTCCTGCCGGGGATCCACTCCAGCCGCGGCTTCTGGATCGCGGCTGGCGGCATGGTGGCGGTGGGGCTCGGGCTCGGGCTCTTCTTCTGGCGCAAGCGTTACCTGGGCACGCACCAGCAACCCTGAGCGGCTCAGCGCCGGTAGGGATCTGCAACCCCCAGGCGCGCCAGGATCTCGGACTCGAGGGCCTCCATGCGCTGCGCCTCGCGCGCACGTTCGTGGTC
>DATDER010000228.1:0-8592 GCA_036523095.1 Rubrivivax sp. | reverse complement strand
CGCTCGCGTCGAGCAGGCGGAAGTGCTGGCCGCGATAGCCCATGCCACTGAGCACGGCCTGCGCGACGGCCATCTGTTCGGTCAACGCCTGTCGGTACTCGGGTGCTTCTTCGGCCGTGGCCAGCACCCAGACCTGGCTCGCGCCCTGGGCGATCGCGGCGAGCCACAGGTCGATGCCGACGCTGGCGGTGTGCCAGACGGCGACGGGCAGCACCCGCGTCGGCACGCCCTGCAGCGGCGGGGCGCCCCGCGAAATGCGCGCCGCGCGTCCCAGTTCGTCGATCGACACCGTGCCCGCGCCCTGGCTGTGGATCAGCAGTGCGGCGTCCTTGCCGCCGGCGTGGTGGTACGCCGTGAGCATCGTGCGCAGACGCTGGCCCTGGTCGACCGTGCCTGGGTAGGCAAAACTCATCGCGCCGCTCGGGCACACCGTGCTGCAGGCACCGCAGCCCACGCACAGGTGCGGCTCGACGATGACACCGCCGGAGGACTCGCCCTTGAGCTTGCCTTTGCGCGTGGCGTCGCTGCGGATCGCGCGCGTGCTGCAGACGTCGATGCAGGCGGTGCAGCCGATCTGTTCGTTGCGGCTGTGGGCGCAGATCTTGGGCTGGTAGCGGAAGAACTTGGGCTTGTCGAATTCGCCCGTGAGTTCGCGCAGCGCGAGCACCGCCTTGAGCAGTGCCGCCTCGTCGCTGCCGGCGTGGAAGTAGCCCTGCGGCGGCTGGTGCATCGTGTAGGCCGGCTGCGCGCGCAGGTCGAGGACGAGGTCGAAGTCTTCTTCGTGCGCCTGTGGTGCGCGCGCAAAGTCGATGGCCCCTGCCGCTTCGCACACCCGCACGCAGTCGCGGTGGCTTTTGCAAGCCGACAGGTTCACCTGGTAGTCGAGCCCGATCGCCGCTTCGGGGCAGGCCTCGACACACGCGTTGCAGCGCGTGCACAGGTCGAGGTCGATCGGGTTCGTGCTCTCCCACTCGGCCTCGAAGGCGCCGAGCCAGCCGGCCAGGCGCGTGAGGCGGCCGTTGTGGGTCGCGCGCTGGTGCGCCTGAGCGACGGCACCACCCACACCTTCGATGAGCAGGCTCACGTCGAGCTTGTCCTGCAGCATCGCCGCAGCGCGTTCGCCGGCCTGCGCCGGACCGACGACGAGGCAGCGGCCGCCCGAGCGGTAAGTGACGGTGGACACCGGTTCGGCTGCGGGCCGCTGTGCCGCGGCGATCAGCGCCGCCAGCTTGGGCGTGCCGGACTGCGAACGGTCGCGTGACCAGCCGCCGGTCTCGCGGATGTTGACGAAGTGGATCGGGCGCTGTTCGACGCTGGCCGAGCCTTCGGTCGCCTCGTTCAGCTCGAGGAAGAGGCGGCTCTCCTGGGTGCAGGCGACGAGAAGCTCGTCGCCGCTGTCGCCGCTGCTCTTGGCCGCGCGCTGGAAGGCGCCCGCCTCGCGCCGGCAGAGCAGGGTGTGGACGGTGTCGAGGCCGTCAGTGCTCGCGCCCGGTGTCTTGGCCAGCGCCTGGCGCAGGGCCGGCGTGTCCAGGGTCATCGTGTGGTTGCAGTCGCAGATCAGTGTCTTCATCGGGTGCGGTCTCGGGGGTGATCTCGGCGCTGGGCTTTTCTTCGTCGCTGAACAGGCCCAGGAACTTTGCCTGCGCCATCTTGCGCAGCATGCCTTCGGGCAGCGGGTCGGGCAGGCCGTAGTCGTCGATGTAGGTGTCCAGCCCGTCCATGATGTTGAAGTGCGGGTCGGTGAAGAGCTTCTTCAACGCCGCATTCTTCACCTCGGGCTGTACGCCGCGGGCGACGAACCGGCTGAAGTCGGAGTCTCGCGTCAGTTCGGCCACGTCGGCCAGCGTGGGTAATGGCGGTGGGGGCGGTGGCGGGTCCGCCGGCGGCAGCGCATCGGCGTCCGCAACCTCCGAAGGTGCCGGCGCCGCTGCGAGGACCGGCACCGCCGCCGGCGCCGGCGCCGGCGGCTCGGCGACGGGCGTGCCTTCGCGCACCTGCACCTTGCGCCGGGACCAGCGCGCCAGGAAACCCGAGTCTTCGCTTTCGGCAGCCATCGGAATCAGCGCTCGCCCGGCGCCCGGAACGACACCGGGCGTTTGCGCTGCTTGGGTTCGGGTTTGTAGTGTTCGTCGGTGTAGGCCTGGAGCCAGCCGCACAGGTCGGGCGGCAACGGCACGTTGTCGACGCGTTCCTGCGCGTCGAGCAGGCGGCCCGCTTCGTTGTACGAGACGGTCACCGACTCGGGCCAGGCGCGCGAACGGTCTTCGTCGTCGATGCGCCACATCACGAACCACACCGGCGCGCCCGAGCTGAGGTTGAGGTAATAACCCTCGCCTTCGTCGCGGTGCAGCGTGACCGCGAAGCCGGGGTGCAGGAAAAGCGCGGTCTGGCCGTCGTCGCGCAGCGTGCGTGGCAGGTCGCCGAAGCTGCCTTCGTCGAGCACCACATCGGCGATGCGAAACCCCCAGTCCTCCCAGCGGGTGGGCTGCTTGCGGCGCTCGATCAGCACTGCCACGCGCACGGTGGGTTTGGGATCCAATGACACGGGCGTCTTTCGGTTTCGGCTCAAGCAACAGGTGTATATTTTGCGGCGGGCACGCCTTCCCGGCGGGAAATCGATATGCGTATTTGCCATCACTGTGCAGGGAGCGACAAGCTTGCGCGTCCGATGCCACGCAGACGACAAACTGTCGCGCTCGCCACGGGTGCAACCCGATTGAACGCGGGTTTACTCTGACCGTTAATCTGGGGATGGTTATGCAGCCCCGTTCATGGGTCTGCGCCCCGAAGGAGACCACCATGAGCCCCTCGTCGACCCCCCGCCTGACCCGGCGCGTCGTGTTTGCAGGTGCCGGCACCGCCGGCGCGCTGGCGGCGGCCGCCGCGCTGCTGCCGCGTGCACAGACCGAAGCGATCGCCCCGGCCGAGCCGCAGGCCGGTGCCGACGCCAAGGGCGGCTACCAGGTCACTGAACACGTGCTGCGTTATTACCAGACCGCCCGCGTCTGACCGGCCGAGGACACACCATGCTGCTCACCCGCAAGTCAACCCACACCGGCTCCCACGCGTCGAGCCTGGTCGCCAGCCTGTCGCGCGGCATGTCGCGCGCGATCCCGACGATGGACCGGCGCGCCTTCCTGCGCCGCTCCGGCCTCGGCGTCGGCACCGGCATTGCGGTGTCGCAACTGGCGCTCGTCAAGAAGGCGCAGGCGGCCGAAGGCGCCAAGGCGGCCGACGGCGCCAGGAAGATCGAAGTCAAGCGCACCGTCTGCGGCCACTGTTCGGTCGGCTGCGCCATCGACGCGGTGGTGGAAAACGGCGTCTGGGTGCGCCAGGAACCGGTCTTCGACTCGCCGATCAACCTGGGCGCGCATTGCGCCAAGGGCGCAGCCGTGCGCGAGCACGGGCACGGTGAGTTCCGCCTCAAGTACCCGATGAAGCTGGTCGGCAGCAAGTACGAGCGCATCAGCTGGGACACCGCACTCGCCGAGATCAGCGCCAAGATGCTCGAGCTGCGCAAGGAGAGCGGGCCCGATTCGATCTTTGTCGTGGGCTCGTCCAAGCACAACAACGAGCAGGCCTACCTGATGCGCAAGTGGGCGTCCTACTGGGGCACCAACAACACCGACCACCAGGCGCGCATCTGCCACTCCACCACCGTGGCCGGCGTGGCCAACACGTGGGGGTACGGCGCGATGACCAACTCCTACAACGACATGCAGAACGCCAAGGCGGCGCTGTACATCGGCAGCAACGCGGCCGAGGCGCACCCGGTGAGCATGTTGCACATGCTGCACGCCAAGGAAAACGGCTGCAAGATGATCGTCGTCGACCCGCGTTTCACGCGCACGGCAGCCAAGGCCGACGAGTACGTGCGCATCCGCTCGGGGTCGGACATCCCGTTCCTGTTCGGTGTCATGCACCACATCTTCAAGAACGGCTGGGAAGACAAGAAGTACCTCGAGGACCGTGTCTACGGCATGGACAAGGTGCGCGAGGAAGTCCTCGCCAAGTGGACCCCCGACAAGGTGCAGGAAGCCTGCGGTGTGGACGAGGCGACGACGCTGAAGGTGGCGACGATCATGTCGCAGAACCGGCCGAGCACGATCGTCTGGTGCATGGGCCAGACGCAGCACACGATCGGCAACGCGATCGTGCGCGCGTCGTGTCTGCTGCAACTGGCGCTCGGCAACATCGGCGTCAGCGGCGGCGGCGCCAACATCTTCCGCGGCCACGACAACGTCCAGGGCGCGACCGATGTCGGCCCGAATCCTGATTCGCTGCCCGGTTATTACGGCCTGGCCGAAGGCTCGTGGAAGCACTTCGCCAACGCCTGGGGTGTCGACTTCGAGTGGATCAAGAAGCAGTACGCGCCCGGCATGATGACCAAGTCCGGCATGACGGTGTCGCGCTGGATCGACGGCGTGATGGAGAAGAACGAACTCATCGACCAGGACAGCAACCTGCGTGGGCTATTCTTCTGGGGCCATGCGCCGAACAGCCAGACGCGCGGTCTGGAGATGAAACGCGCGATGGACATGCTCGACCTGATGGTCGTGGTCGACCCGTTCCCGAGCGCGACCGCGGCCATGGCGGCGATGCCCGGCAAGGCCGAGGACCTGAACCCGAAACGCGCCGTCTATCTGCTGCCCGCATGTACGCAGTTCGAAACCAGCGGTTCGTGCACCGCGAGCAATCGCAGCATCCAGTGGCGTGAACAGGTCATCGAGCCGCTGTGGGAGAGCCGCAGCGACCACATGATCATGTACCAGTTGGCCGAGAAGCTCGGCTTCGGCAAGGAGTTCGTCAAGAACTACAAGATGGTGCCGGCCAAGGGCGGGATGATGGAACCCGAGCCCGAGTCGGTGCTGCGCGAGATCAACAAGTGCGTCTGGACCATCGGCTATACCGGGCAGAGCCCCGAGCGGCTGAAGGCGCACATGCGCAACATGAACGTCTTCGACGTCAAGACGCTCAGGGCCAAAGGCGGCATCGACAAGGAGACCGGCTACAAGCTCGACGGCGACTTCTTCGGCCTGCCCTGGCCGTGTTTCGGCACGCCAGAGCTCAAGCACCCAGGCTCACCCAACCTCTACGACACGTCCCAGCATGTGATGGACGGGGGCGGCAATTTCCGCGCGAACTTCGGGGTTGAACGCGACGGCGTCTCGCTGCTCTCCGGTGACGGCTCGCATTCCAAGGGTGCTGACCTGACGATGGGCTACCCAGAGTTCGACCACCTGCTGCTGAAGAAGCTCGGCTGGTGGAGCGACCTGACCGAAGCCGAGGCGAAGGCTGCGGAAGGCAAGAACTGGAAGACCGACCCCTCGGGCGGCATCATCCGCGTCGCGATGCAGGTGCACGGGTGCCACCCCTTCGGCAACGCCAAGGCCCGCGCCGTGGTCTGGAACTTCCCCGACCCGATTCCGCAGCACCGCGAGCCGCTGTACAGCAACCGGCCCGACCTGATCGACAAGTACCCCACCCACGAGGACAAGAAAGCCTTCTGGCGCCTGCCCACGCTCTACAAGACGGTGCAGCAGAAGAACCGCGACATCGGCAAGACCTTCCCGCTCATCATGACGAGCGGCCGTCTTGTCGAATACGAAGGTGGCGGCGAGGAGACCCGTTCCAACCCGTGGCTGGCCGAGTTGCAGCAGGACATGTTCGTCGAGATCAACCCGAAGGCCGCGAACGACCGTGGCATTCGCAACGGCGAGTACGTCTGGGTCAAGACCCCGCCGATGCTCGCGGTGCCCGAGTTCAAGGGCATGCGTGTCAAGGCGCTCGTGACCGAACGTGTCGACGCCGAGACGGTGTTCCTGCCCTTCCACTTCTCGGGCCGCTGGGGCGGCGTCGACCTGGCGCCGTACTACCCGCAGGGCGCGGCGCCGGTGATCCGCGGTGAGGCGATCAACACCGCCACCACCTACGGCTACGACAGCGTGACGATGATGCAAGAGACCAAGACCACGGTCTGCCAGATCGAACGCGCGGCATAACAGGGGACCACCATGGCCAGAATGAAGTTCATCTGCGACGCTGAGCGCTGCATCGAGTGCAACGGCTGCGTCACGGCCTGCAAGGCCGAGCACGACGTCCCCTGGGGCGTCAACCGGCGCCGCGTGGTGACGCTGAACGATGGCGTGCCGGGCGAGAAGAGCATCTCGGTCGCCTGCATGCATTGCAGCGACGCGCCCTGCATGGCGGTGTGCCCGGTCGACTGCTTCTACCGCACAGAAGAGGGCGTGGTGCTGCACGACAAGGACATCTGCATCGGCTGCGGCTACTGCAGCTACGCCTGCCCCTTCGGCGCGCCGCAGTTCCCCACCAACGGCACCTTCGGCTTGCGTGGCAAGATGGACAAGTGCACCTTCTGCGCCGGCGGCCCGGAGGCGAACGGGAGTGAGGCCGAGAACGACAAGTACGGCCGCAACCGCCTCGCCGAGGGCAAGCTGCCCGCCTGTGCCGAGATGTGCTCGACCAAGGCGCTGCTGGGCGGTGACGGCGACGTCGTGGCCGACATCTTCCGCAACCGCGTGCTCGTGCGCGGCAAGGGCAGCGAGGTCTGGGGCTGGGGCACGGCCTACGGCAAGCCCGCGGGTGGCGCGGCACCCAAGGCCGGGACAACCAAGTCATGAAGGCGAGCCGGCGCACTGTTGTTGTCTCTGCCATGTTGTGTGCCGGGCTGCTGGCGGCGTGCGGCGAGAAGCCGCAGGTGCTGGCCACCAAGAAGTCGGACACCCAGGCCTACCAGGGCACCGGCACGCCGTTCGCCGCCGGCGACTGGAAAGCCGGTGATGCAGCCAGCTGGGAGCAGCAGATGCGCAAGCGCGTCCAAGGGCAGGACGAGTATTCGCGCGCCACTGCGCAGTGATCCCAGGTCGCCGCCAGGAGCCGCCATGCAAACCATGATTCGACGTTATATGACCGGCGCCGCGCTGGTCTTGGGGTTGGCGGCGATGGCGCCTCTGGGTGCGCAGCAGGCGGCGCCCGGGGCTGCTGTTACCGCCCCCCAGGGCCCGCCCCCAGGCTTCGTCGCACCGGCCGAACCACGACCCGAAGAAGGCAATGCCGAGCGTGGAAAGACCCAGCCCGGCAACAACGCGCCCTTCTGGCGCGCCGTGCGTGAGTCAGGCAACCAGCAGGGCTTCACGACGCTGCCCGGCGCCGAACAGGGCATGCTGATCCAGCCCTTCGTGCAGTATCCTGGCTCGCGCTATACCACCGCGGGCGAAGCCTGGCGCCAGGTGCGCAACGAGTGGATCATCCCTTACGGCGGGGTCATCATCCTGTTCGTGGCCGCCGCGGTCGCGCTCTACTACCTGCTCAAGGGGCCGATCGGCGGACACGGGCGCCATACCGGCCGCCTGATCCAGCGCTTCACCCGTTTCGAGCAGGTCGTCCACTGGTCGACCGCGATCACCTTCACCATCCTCGCGGTCTCCGGGGTCGTGATGTCGTTCGGCAAGTTCCTTCTGCTGCCGATCATGGGCGGTGCGCTTTTCGGCTGGCTCACCTACGCGCTGAAGACCCTGCACAACTTCGTCGGCCCGCTGTTTGCCGTCTCGATGATCGTGATGTTGTTCACCTACCTCCCGAGCAACTGGCCGTCGCGCTCCGACTTTGCGTGGCTGATCCGCGCCGGCGGGATGTTGGGCGGCGCGCATCCGCCGTCGCACCGTTTCAACGCTGGCGAGAAGATCGTCTTCTGGGGCGGCCTGGTCGTGCTCGGCCTGGTGGTCGTCGTCTCAGGCTTCGTGCTCAACAAGATCGTCCCCGGCTTGGATCTGACGCGCCCGCAGATGCAGGTCGCGCACATCGGCCACGCCGTCGCCTCCATGTTCATCATCGCCATGTTCATCGGCCACGCGTACATGGGGACGATCGGCGTGTCGGGCTCGTACCAAGCCATGAGGACAGGCTACGTCGATGAGGGGTGGGCGGAAGAACACCACCAACTCTGGTACGAAGACATCCGTGACGGCAAGATTCCGGCCCAGCGCTCGGCGCCCGATGGGCCCGTCATGCAACCTCTCAAGGAGCCGACATGAAGTCGCTGATCGCCGCCGTTTCTTTCACGCTCGTGCTTGCAGGTGCCAGCGCCTATGCCAAGCTGCCGACGCCGACGTTGACCGACGCAGAGAAGTCAAAGGCCGCGGAAGCCGCGGCCCGGACGGCGTACGCCGGCAAGGTCGACAGCTACAAGCTGTGTGTCGCGATGGACAAAGTGGCTGCGAAATACCTCGCTGAAGCGAAGCTGGCCGGCAAGACACCGCAACCCACCACCACGCCGCCGTGTGCCGATCCGGGCCAGTTTGCTTACGTGGCGCCCGACGCCAAACCGCTCGAAGCCGCCGGGGCCCATTCACCAGCCGCCACAGCGGTGTCGCCGCCAAGCACCAAGGCCACGACCTCCGAGCTGGCGGCGTCCAAGCCGAAACCCTGAGCGCTTGACCTCGGTCATCGCGGGCCGGTTGCCGCGCGCCTAGACTTCCCGCATGACGGCCACACGCGCCCCCCTGCCCATGGAGGCACCACCGCGCCTGCCGCGCGTCACGCGCACCGGCACGACGCTCACGCGCGAAATCG
>DATDER010000227.1:0-9259 GCA_036523095.1 Rubrivivax sp. | reverse complement strand
TCAACGCGCCCGAAGCCTGCAGTTCGCGCGCACGCTGCGCGTTCACGGCCGCTTCGGCGAGCGTGGCTTCGGCCTCGGCCACCGCAGCCTTGATCTGCGCCACGTCGGCCTGCGCCAGGTCGGCGCTGAAGGTGGCCAGGACCTGGCCCCGCTTGACGACGTCGCCGACGTTGACGCGCACTTCGGCCAGGCGCCAGCCGTTGGATTCGGCGCCCACGATCGCCTCCTGCCAGGCCGCGACGCTGCCGTTGGCGGGCACCCGCTGCGGCAGGCTGATCGACTGCGCCTGCGCCACCGTGACCGTGAGCGCGGGTTTGGGCGCCGACGCCGCGGCGGCGGCCTTCTTGTCGTCGGCGGCGCGCACACCCAGGGTGGCGAGCACGCCGGCGCCGATCAAGACGGTGGCCGCGAGAGCCCAGGCCAGGGGTTTGGAGCGCAACTTCATCGGGGTTTCCAGGGAATGTCGAGGGCGTCAGCGCGGGGTCGCGGCGGCGCTCTGGTTCAGGTCGGCGACGGTCCAGCCGCCGCCGAGCGCGCGGTAGAGCGCGACCCAGGCGCTGGCACGCTCGCGTTTCAGCTCGATCAGCGTGCTGTTGGCGACGACCGCGCTGCGGCGTGCGTCCTCGAGCTCGAACAGGCTCGCCAGGCCGCCCTTGTAACGTGCCTCGGTGGCACGCAGCGAATTCTCGAAGCCTTCGGCCGCGGCCGCGGCATCGGGCTGGCGCTCGGCCGTGCTCTGCAGCGCGACCAGCGCTTCTTCGACCTCCTGCACCGCCGTGCGCAGGCGCGCCTGGTACAGCGCGACCGCTTCGTCGTAGGCCGCGCGTGCGGCGTCGGTTTGGGCCGCGCGGGTGCCCCCGTCGAAGATCGGGAACGTCACCTGGAGCGGGCCGATGGCCCAGGTGCTGCCGCTGGCGCTGACGGCGCTGGTGCTCACGCGCAGCGCGCCGATCGATCCCGAGAGGCTCACGCGCGGCCATTGCTGGGCCGCGGCCGAGTCGCGGTCGGCGGCAGCGGCCGACACCTCGCGCGCGGCGATGGTGAGGTCAGGGCGCTGCTCGATCAGCGCTGCGGGCACCTGCACCGGCGCGATCGGCGCCGCCACCGGCACCTGGGCGCTGCCGGCGGCCAGCTGGCTGCGCAAGGCCGGTTCGTCGAGCGCCGTGAGCGCCACGATCGATTTCAGCAGCGTGTCGCAGCGCGCGCGCTGGCCCGTCACCAGACTGCGCCCCTGCGCCGCGCTGGCGCGCGCGAGTGCGGCGTTGGCCGGCGACGAAAAACCGGCGCGCTCGCTCAGTGTCGTCAGGCGATCGGTCTCGGCACGCGAGGCAGCGTCGATCTCGCTCAGAGCGCGTTGCGCTTCGCAGCCGCGCAACGCGGTGTAGCTGGATGCGGTTTCGGCGGCGACCGAGACGCGGGCTTCGTGCCACGACGCCTGCGCGCCTTCGAGCCTGGCCTGCGCCGCGTCGCGGCTGGCGCGATTGGCGCCGAAGAGGTCGATCTCCCAGCTTGCCTGCAAGTCGGCGTTGAGATTGCTTTCGGTCAACGTAAGCGGGCTGATGTGGCGTCGCGCGGCACCCGCCCCGGCGTCCACGCGCGGCAGCAGCGCGGCACCGGCGGCAACCCGCGAAGCGCGCGCCTGGGCAATGCGCCCTTGCGCCGAGGCCAGCGTCGGGCTCGCGGCTTGAGCAGCGTCGATCAGCTGCACCAGCACCGGGTCGTCGAACTGCGCCCACCAGCGCACCAGGTCGGTCGGCTGCCCAGCGTGCGGCAGCGGCGCTTGCCATGCCGGCGCGGGCGCGGGCAAGGACGGCACCGGCGTTCGCTCGAGGCTTGGCAGACCCGCGCAGGCGGCCAGTGACACAGCGGCCGCGAGCGTGGCCAGGCGCTCGAGCAGCGCAGCGCTCATGCCACGCCCGCCCCGGGCAGCGCGCGGCGGCTGCGTTCGGCCTCGACCATCGCCAGGGCGTACATCACGAGCCGCTGGGCCCAGAGGTCGAAGGCTTCGGGCGAGACGGTGAGCGCGGGCGCGAGTTCTTCGATCAGGTCGCGTCCCACGTGCATGTGCACGCCCAGGCCGGCCAGGCACAAGGCCAGGCGCTGCAATTCATCGTCGACGCCCGGCAGTCCGAGGTGGCGGCAGAGCAGGCCCAGCAGCTGTTCGTGCATCGGCCGGATGCAGTGCGCCAGGCCGTCGTCCCACAGGCCGGTCGGCTCGAGCATCTCGCGGTAGTGCAGCTTCATGCACAGGCGCGCCAGGTCGCCTTGTTTCAGCGGCTCAGTGAAGCCCAGGTAGAAACCGCGCAGCGCCTGCGGCAGCGTCAACGCCGGGTCGCGGTAGCGTGCGAGGTCGTCCTCCGGCGCGCCCATCGCCTCGAGCGACACCGCGCGGTACAGGCCGGCCTTGTCGCCGAAGTAGTAGCTGATCGAGGCGACGTTGACGTTTGCCGCCTCGGCCAGCTCGCGGGTCGAGGTCTTGCTGAAACCCTGCTGCGCGAAGAGCCGCAGCCCGGCCTGGAGCAGGCGCTCGCGCGACGCCTCACCGTCGGTGCGCGCAGCGCGTGCGGAGTCGGAAACAGCAGCGGTCATGCGCTCGATGGTAGCGCATAGATCAAACGATTGTTTTAGATAGCGCCGTCGAATGCCGGGTTAACGCTGACGCACGCGCCGAAGCGCGGCGTCAGTGGACCGTGGCGTGCTGCGCGTAGCGCGCCACTAGCGACAGCAGCTCGTCTTCGGAGTAGGGCTTGCCGAGGTAATGGTCGACACCCAGTTCGGCCGCGTAGTCGCGGTGCTTCTGCGCGATGCGCGAGGTGATCATGATCACCGCCAGGTCGGCCAGCTTCGGGTCGGCACGCAGGTTGCGCACCAGGTCGAAGCCGTCCATGCGCGGCATCTCGATGTCCGAGAGCACGACCGCGGGCTTCTCCTCGCCCAGGCGTTCGAGTGCATCGAGGCCGTCCTTGGCGGTGCTGACGCGGTAGCCCTCGCGCACAAGCAGGCGCTGCGTGACGCGGCGCACCGTGAGCGAATCGTCGACCACCAGCACCAGCGGGGCCAGCGGCGCTGCGGCCGCCTGCGGCTTCTCGCCGCCGTCATGGCCCGCACGCAGGCGCTCGCGCACGGCGTCGCCGTACAGCGTGGCCAGCGCCACCGGGTTGTAGATCGGTGCCACCGTACCCGAAGGCAGCAGCGTCATGCCGGCCAGACCGGGCAGGCGCGACAACTGCGGGCCCAGGTTCTTGACCACGACTTCCTGGTTACCGACGACTTCGTCGACATGCAGCGCGACCCGCTGCGCGGCACTGCGGATCACCACCACCGCCTGGCTCTTGGCCGCAGCGGCACCCCGCGGCGCACCGTCGAGCAGCGCAGCGAGCCAGAAGAAGGGCAGCGTCATGTCGCCGTTGCGCAGCGTGCCGCCGGCATAAGCGGCTTCGATCTCGTCCGCCCCCGCGCGGCGCACCACTTCGACCAGCGTCGAAGGCACCGCCACGGTGAGCTCGCCGCAGCGCAGCAGCACGACCTGCGTCACCGCCGTTGTCAGTGGCAGCACGAGCCGGAAACGGGTGCCCTGCCCCGCGGAGCTGGCGGTCTCGATGCGGCCGCCCATCGACACGACCTCGGAGCGCACCACGTCCATGCCGACACCGCGGCCGGCCAGTTCGGTCACCGAGGTGGCGGTGCTGAACCCGGGCGTGAAGATGAGGTCGGCGAGTTCGCTCTCGCTCGGCTGGGCGCCGGCGGCGATGAGGCCGCTGGCCAGGCCACGTTCGCGGATGCGCTCCAGGTTCAGGCCGGCGCCGTCGTCACGGAACTCGATCCCGACCTCGTTGCCTTCCTGGGTCAGCGAGATCGCGATCGCACCGGTAGCGTCCTTGCCGGCAGCGAGACGTTCGTCGGCAGCTTCGACGCCGTGCGTGACGCTGTTGCGCAGCAGGTGCTCGAAGGGCCCGGTCATGCGGTCGAGCACGCCGCGGTCGATTTCGGTCGCGCCGCCGACGATGTCCAGGCGCACCTGCTTGCCGGTTTCCTTCGCGGCCTGGCGCACGACGCGGTAGAGCCGGTCGGCCAGGGCCTCGAACTCGACCATGCGGGTGCGCAGCAGGTCGTCCTGCAGCCCGCGTGTGAGGCGCGCCTGCGCCGCGAGTTCGTCCTCGGTTGACTGCAGCGTGCGCTGCAGGCTGCGCTGCACGGTGGCGACGTCGTTCACCGACTCGGCCATCATCCGCGTGAGTTCCTGGAAGCGCGTGAAGCGGTCCATCTCGAGCGGGTCGAAGGCCTGCGCGGCGGCCTTCGCCGCCTCCATGCGCGAGCTGATCTGCGACTCGGCCTGGAGTTCGATGTCGCGCAGCTGGCGCCGCAGGCGTTCGAGGTTCTCGGTCAGGTCGCCGAGCGCACTCTTCAACTGGCCGACATCGGCCTCGATGCGCGCGCGCGCGATGCTCACCTCGCCCGCCTGGTTGACCAAGCGGTCGAGCAGCGGCCCGCGCACACGCACCGCGGCCGAGCTGACCGGCGCTGCGCGGTCGGCGGGCACTTCGGGCTCGGACGCGGCGTCGCGGAAGCGGCTCCAGTCGACACGCGGGGCGCCGTCGGGCAACGCCGCCGGGCTCGCAGCGGCCGGTGAGGAATCCGCCGGTGCCACCGGCGCCGGTTCCGGTTGCGGTTCCGGTGGGAAATCGAGCTCGATCGCCGGCGCTGGCTCGGTCGCGGGCGCAACCGGTTCTGCCGGCGGCGCGGGTTCCGCCGCGCGGTCCGGCGCGCTGGTGACCGCGTCCTGCAGCAGCGGCGGCGCCAGCTCGGGCTCGTTCGCCAGACCGGGTGACTTGAGGGTCTCGAATGCCGACTCGATCGCGTCCACACGTGCGACGAGCGGCTCAATGTCGGCGGGCCGGGCGTCTTCACGCGCAAGCAGGTGTTCGATCGCGGTTTCGAGCCGGTGCGCCATCTCGCCCAGGCGCATCGCGCCGGCGAGCCGCGCTCCGCCCTTGAAGGTGTGCAGCGTGCGCATGCACGCCGCCGCCGCGGCCGACTCCGCAGGCCGGCGCGCCCAGTCGCGCATGCGCGACTGGAGTTGGGGCAGCAGCTCGTCGGCCTCGTCGGCAAAGATCGGGAACAGGTCGGTGTCGATCGAATCGGGGATGTCGATGTCGTCTTCGTCGTCGAAGGCGTCTGCCCGCGCGACGGCCGCCGGCACGGCCTGGGCGGGCACCGGCTCCAGCGCGGCCCAGGACGTGCCCACCGGCAGCGGAGCGATGTCGCCCGGCTGGGTCGGCGCTGCCTCGAACGCCGGCGCCTCGGCCGCTTCGGGCGCTTCGGGCGCCACATCGAGCGCGAGGTCGGGCACCGCGTCGGCTGCAGCCTCGGGCCCTTGCTCGGGCAGTTCGCGGCCCGGCGACTCTTCGGGCGGCCGGGCTTCGGGCTGGTGTTCGTTCAGGCGCTGGACCAGTCCGGGTGCGACCGACTTCAGGAACCCGGCCGCGAACTGGTGCAACAGGCGCCGAATTTCTTCGGCCGCTTCGACATAGAGCTCGGGTTCGATCGCCGCCACGCAGCGTGCGTCGTTCGAGCGCATGAGGGCGTGCTCGAGCGCGCGCGCCAGCAGCGACACTTCGGTGAAACCCACGGTGCCGGAACTGCCAGCCAGCGAGTGCGCCAGCACGACGGCGTTCTCGCCCGGCGGGGCCTTGGCTTCGACCGCCCATTCGGCGACCTCGATGCACAGGCGGCGCGAGAGTTCATCGGCCTCGTTGAGGTAGATGTTGAACATCGCGATGTCGATGCGCAGCGGCCCGATGACCTTCACGAGTTCTTCTCCCGTCGCCTCGACTGCCTCGGCCTCGAGCGCGCCGAGGTCGAGTTCGATCGGCGCCGGGGAGGCAACGTCGTCGGCAAAGTTCAGCGTCGCCAGCGCGGTGGTCGCGGCCACGCCGGTGTCGGCCGGCTCGGCAACGACGCTCGTGTCGGCAAACGCGGCGCCGACGTCGAGATCGAAGCCGAAGTCGATCTCGGCCGCGTCAGCGACCGGCAGTGCGGTGTCGGCGGCTGGCGTCGTTTCGGTTGCGAGCGGTGGCAATTGCGGCAGTTCCAGGTCGCCCGCCTGCGGCAGGTCCGGAACACGTTCGGCCAGGGTCGAGGTCAGGGGCTCTTCGGCGCCCGGCAAGTCGAGCGTGAAAGCCTCGTCCGCCGCCGTTTCGGCCAGCGCCTCGGCCGCGGGTGCGGCACTGGGCGGCGGTGCCACGGCGGGGGCGCTCACGCCCGCCAGGCCCAGCCGCAGTGCATCGGCTGCAGCGCTGATCGATGCCGGCTCGAAGCCGGCGGCACGGTCGGCGGCGACCGCTTCGATCCAGTCGCCCAGATAACGCAGCGCGTCGCCGGTGAAGGCGCGCAGGGGCTCGTCCATCGCCGCGCTCTGCGCGAGCCGGCTGTTGTAGAGCTGCTCGCAGGACCAGGCCGCTTCGCCGAACGAGCCGAGCCCGACCATGCGCGCGCTGCCCTTCAGGGTGTGGAAGGCGCGCCGGATCTCGGTCAGGTCGGCGATCGCACCAACGGCCTCGCCTTCGCCCGCAGCGCCCGCCTGGCGACCGAGTGCGTCGGTCGCTCCGGCGATGACTTCACGCGCCTCTTCGATGAAGACCTCGCGCATCTCGGCGTCGTCGCCGGGAGCGGGCATCAGGCGCGGCGCGGGTGCCGCCGGCGCCCCGACCGGCGCAGGGGCGACGATGTCGTTCATGGTCTCGGCGAGCTGCGCGCGCAGCGCCTGGCGCTGTTCGTCGTCACCGGCGCGTGCCAACGCAGCCTGGGCGTTGCTCATCGCGTCGGCGAGGTTGCGTTCTTCGGCCAGCAGCGCCTGCTGTGCGAGTTGGCCGAGGCCGCCGGCGAGCGTGTCGTCGGAGATCTCGTTCGCTGCCGCTGCCTGCGCGAGCTGCTGCGCACGGTCGGCAAGCGCCGGACGGTCTGACGCGCCGGGCCCGCCGAAGCCCGACGGCCGGTCGGCACGGCCCATCACGGCGCGCAGGTTGCCGCTCTCGGCGTCGTAGCTGAAGAGCGACTTGGCCATCTGCGGCTGCACGCTCAGCATGTCGATCAGGAAGCTCAAGGCGCCCAGGTTGTCGGCCAGGCGGTCGAACAGGCCCTCAGCAACCGCACGTTGCGGGTCGACCTCGGTCTGCGCGAGCACGTCGATCTCGTCGCGCATCTGGACCACGGCCTGCGAGGCCTGGTCGAGCCCGAGGACCGAGAACACCCCTCGCATCGACGACAGCTGCGCCGGCACCGGGATCAACACCGCGCGCTGTTCGGGATCGCGGAAGTACTGGTCGATCTGTTTCTCGATTTCGGACAGCGAGGCGCGCAACTCCTGCACCACCGAGCCCATCGTCTGGCGGTCGGAGACGCGCCGGTAGAGCTCTTCCATCCAGGCGTCGAGCGGCTGCGGCTCCTGCCCCAGGCACACGCTGTCGATTCGCTGCGCCAACCGCTGCACACGCGGCGCCAGATCGGGATCGTCCAGGTCGCCGTCCTCGAGCGAAGCGTCGAGGTAGAGCACGCCGGTGGCCACTTCCATCGCCAGCGCGGCGCTCGGTGCGGCACCGGCCTGGGTCGTCTGCGTCGCCGCACCGACCAGGGCCTCGGCGAGGCGGTCGCCCGCGGGGTACAGCTTCTGCAACGATTCGCCGACGAGCGTGAACTGCTCGACGAGCCCGGGCAGGCGGTGCATCTCGCCGCCGGCCACCGCCGACCAGACGTCGCGTGCACCGGCCACGCGCCGGCGCGCCTGCGCGATCCAGGCCGGGTCGAAGCGGCCGAGGCGCGCTGCTTCATAGTCGGGCAGCGGCGCTGATTCGAGCGCGAAGGCCTCGCGCACCGCACGCAGGCGCGGCAGGGCCTCGCCCGGCGCCGGGGCGCGGGCGCTGGAGCAGAAGAACAAGAGGTCCTGCGCCAGGCGCTCGGACACTTCGACCGGGTCGGCGCCGGCGCGGGCCTGCGCCAGCAGGCGCGGCGCCACCCGTTTGGTGTAGACATCGCCGCGCAGCAGCCCGGCCGCCTGGGCCTCGAAAAGCGCGGCGGCGAGCTTCCAGACCGTGGACACGCGGCCGTGGCTGCCGGCGCCGAGCGAGGCGCAGAAGTCGCTCATGCCCTGGGTCGAGGCCGGGTCGGGGCGGCGCAGCAGCCTGAGCAGCAGCGACTCCATCTCGCCACGCGCGTCGGGATCGATCTGGCGCGGTGCGACGTCGGCGTCGGCGGGCAGGTCGCGCCATTGCCAGGCGTGGGACCAGAGGTCGGCCGGGTGCACACGGTCGGCGCCGGCCAGCTGCTGCACCGCGCGGTACTGCGGGAAGAGCGCGATCGGCGACACCGCCTTGCCCGCGAGGGTGCGTCCGAGGTAATCGAGCAGGCCGAATGAAGTGCGTTCGATCGTCTCGACCGCGGCCGGCGTGGCCAGCGTGGGCTTGGCGATCATGCGCTGGACCGCGGTCTCGCTCGCGCGAAGCACCCGCGCCGGCGACGGCAAGCCGATCAATTCGAGCGCGCCCGCCCCCTGGTGGAGCTGGGTGCGCGCGCTGCGCAACACTGCGGGGTCGACCGCGTCGATGTCCGAGCCGGTCAGGCCTTCGGCTTCTTTCAGATGGCGGCGCAGCGCCTTGTGCGCGGCCTCGAGTGAGCGCCGCAACTCGTCCTGTACCCACGCGAGTGCACTCAGGTCGTCGCTGTCGTCGGGCACGTCGGTGCTGATCATGGGCAGGTTCATCGCTCGGAGCCTGTCACCCATCAGGCGACCTTGAACCGTGCAACCGAGGTGCGCAGCTCCTCGGCCGTGCGCGACAGTTCACGCACCATGTGTGCGGTCGATTGGGTGCCCTCGCTGGTCTGCTCGGTCACGGCGAAGATGTGCTGGATGTTCGCGGCCACGACGTTGGCCGAATCGGCTTCGCTCAGCGCCTGCGACGAGATGCGTTCGATCAGGCCCGACAGCTCGCGGGTCACGCGGTCGATGTCGCCGAGCGCAGAACCCGCGGCGTCGGAGAGTTTGGCGCCTTCGACCACCCCTTGTGTCGAGCGCTCCATGGCGGCCACCGCGTCCTGGGTGTCGGTCTGGATCGTGCGCACCAGCGCGGCGATCTGGCGAGTGGCGTCGCCTGAGCGTTCGGCCAGGCGCTGCACTTCCTCGGCCACGACCGAGAAGCCGCGCCCGGCGTCGCCGGCCGACGCGGCCTGGATCGCGGCGTTGAGCGCCAGCACGTTCGTCTGCTCG
>DATDER010000226.1:0-2393 GCA_036523095.1 Rubrivivax sp. | reverse complement strand
GCCACGACGCTGGAGCAGGTGATCCAGGAGATGCTGCTCACCCGCACCTCGGAGCGCCAGGGCCGCATGATCGACCACGACGGCGCCGCGTCGATGGAGAAGAAGAAGCAGGAAGGCTACTTCTGACATGTCACACGTCTCCGACCTCATCGCGACCGACATCCAGGAATACCTGAGGCGCCACGAGCAGAAGAGCCTGCTGCGTTTCATCACCTGCGGCTCGGTCGACGACGGCAAGAGCACTGTTATCGGGCGGTTGCTGTACGAATCGAAGATGGTGTTCGAGGACCAGCTCGCCGCGATCGAGGCCGACAGCAAGAAGTGGGGCACCCAGGGTGGCGAGATCGACTTCGCGCTGCTCGTCGACGGCCTCGCTGCCGAGCGCGAGCAGGGCATCACGATCGACGTCGCCTACCGCTTCTTCAGCACCGAGCGGCGCAAGTTCATCGTCGCCGACACGCCCGGCCACGAGCAGTACACCCGCAACATGGTCACCGGCGCCTCCACTGCCGACCTGGCGGTGATCCTGATCGACGCCCGCAAGGGCGTGCTGACGCAGACACGCCGGCACAGCTACCTCGTGTCGCTGATCGGCATCCGCAAGGTCGTGCTGGCGATCAACAAGATGGACCTCGTCGACTACGCCGAGGCCACCTGCCGCGGGATCGAGGCCGAGTACCGTGCGTTCGCGGCGCAGATCGGCCTGACCGACATCACGACGATCCCGCTCTCGGCGCTGAAGGGCGACAACATGACCGCGCCCAGCGAGCGCATGCCGTGGTACACCGGCCCGACGCTGATGGGTTTCCTGGAGACGACCGAGGTCGACGCGACCCGAGCGCAGGCCGACGCGCTGCGCCTGCCGGTGCAGTGGGTCAACCGGCCGAACCTCGACTTTCGCGGTTTCTGCGGGCTGGTCGCCAGCGGCAGCCTGCGACCGGGCGACCGCATCCGCGTCCAGCCCTCGGGGCGCGAGAGCCGCGTCGCGCGCATCGTCGCACTCGAAGGCGACCGCCCGCAAGCGGTGGCCGGCGAGTCGGTGACGATCACGCTCGAGGACGAGATCGACATCTCGCGCGGCGACCTGATCTCGGCCGCCGACGCACCGGCCGAGGTGGCCGACCAGTTCGAGTGCAACATCGTCTGGATCGCCGACGAGCCGATGCTGCCGGGCCGGCCCTACCTGCTGAAGATCGGCACCCGCACGGTCGGCGCCACGATCACCGAGCCCAAGTACAAGGTCAACGTCAACACGCTCGAGCACGTGGCGGCGAAGAAGCTGGAGCTGAACGAGATCGGTGTCTGCAACATCGCGCTCGACCGCCCGGTCGCCTTCGATCCCTACACCGTCAATCGCGAGACCGGCGGATTCATCCTGATCGACCGGCTGAGCAACAGCACGGTCGGCGCGGGCATGCTGCACTTTGCGCTGCGCCGTGCGCACAACATCCACCTGCAGCACGTGGACGTGGACAAGGCGGTGCGCTCGGCGCTCAAGGGCCAGAAGCCGGTCGTGCTGTGGTTCACCGGCCTGTCGGGGGCGGGCAAGTCGACGATCGCCAACCTGGTGGAACTGAAGCTCGTCGCGCTCGGTCGCCACAGCTACCTGCTCGACGGCGACAACGTGCGCCATGGGCTCAACCGCGACCTGGGTTTCACGGCCGAGGATCGGGTCGAGAACATCCGCCGCGTCGCCGAGGTGGCCAGGCTGATGGTCGATGCCGGCCTGATCGTGCTCACGGCATTCATTTCACCGTTCCGCTCCGAGCGCGCGCTGGCGCGTGGGCTGTTGACCGAAGCAGAGTTCATCGAGATCCACGTCGACACACCGCTCGAGGTTGTGGAGCAGCGTGACGTCAAAGGCCTCTACGCCAAGGCGCGGCGCGGCGAGTTGAAGAACTTCACCGGCATCGACTCGCCCTATGAAGCGCCCAAGCAACCCGAGTTACGCATCGACACGGTGTCGATGACCGCCAAAGCCGCGGCCGACCGGGTGATCGAGCATCTCAGGCGGCTCGGCTTCGTCGCCTGAATCGCATGGACTGGATCCATCCCGTCGCTGGATTGGGCGTCGGCCTTGTCGTCGGCCTCACGGGCGTGGGGGGTGGCGCGTTGATGACGCCGATTCTCGTCCTGCTGTTCGGCATGGCGCCGGCGACGGCGGTCGGCACCGACCTGTGGTTTGCCGCGGTGACCAAGATGTTCGGCGGCGCGCTCCACCACAGCCGGGGAAGTGTCGACCTGGAAGTCCTGCGCCTGCTCTGTATCGGCAGCCTGCCGGCGGCCTGCCTGACCTTGTACTGGCTGCACAGCACCGGCGCCAGCCAGATGAAACAAGGCGTCATCCTCAACCTGCTGGGCGCGGTGTTGGTACTCACCGCCGGTGCCATGGT
>DATDER010000225.1:0-13231 GCA_036523095.1 Rubrivivax sp. | reverse complement strand
GTGCGCGAGCACCAGGCGGCGCTGCAGGCGATCGCCGACGCCAACGGCGGCGTGCGCGCCGCGGGCACGCCGGGTTACGACCAGAGCGTGCAGTACATCGTCGACAAGATGACTGCCGCTGGCTACAACGTGACGCTGAACGCGTTCCCGTTCACCTACGTCGCGCTGCCGGTGCTGCGCCAGATCGCGCTGATCGCCGCGACCTACGAGTCGGGCACCTTCACCGGCACCGGCTACGGTGACGTGACCCGCAATGTCACCGCAGTCGACATCAACCTCGTGATGCCGCGCGCCAGCACCAGTGGCTGCGAGGCGGCGGACTTCGCAGGCTTTCCGGCCGGCAACATCGCGCTCGTCCAGCGCGGAACCTGCACTTTCGCGCTGAAGGCGGAGAACGCCCAGGCTGCTGGCGCGTCGGCGGTGATCATCTTCAACCAGGGCAACACACCCGACCGCGAGCCGCTGATCATCGGTACGTTGGCGCCGTTCGTGGCGACGATCCCGGTCATCGGCGCGTCGTTCGCCGATGGCGAAGCGCTGGCGCAGCCGGGCGCGGTGGCGCAGGTCCAAGTCGCCGCGCCGCAGCAGCTCACGCAGTACAACGTGATCGCCGAGTCGCGAGACGGCGACCCCAACAACGTCGTGATGGCGGGCGCGCACCTCGACTCGGTGCTGCGCGGCCCTGGCATCAACGACAACGGCTCGGGCAGCGCCGCGATCCTCGAGACGGCGATCCAGATGGCCAAGGTCAAGCCGCGCAACAAGCTGCGTTTCGCGTGGTGGGGCGCGGAGGAGTCGGGGCTGGTCGGCTCGAACGCCTATGTCGCCGGGTTGAGCGCCGAGGAGAAGGCGAAGATCGCGCTGTACCTGAACTTCGACATGGTCGGCTCGCCCAACCACGTGTTCTTCATCTACGACGGTGACGACTCTGACGCCACCGGTGCCGGCCCTGGCCCGGCCGGTTCGGCAGAGATCGAGAAGGTGTTCGAGGACTTCTTCACCGCGCGCGGCGTGCCGTTCAAGGGCAGCGACTTCACCGGCCGCTCGGACTACGGCGCGTTCATCGCCAACGGGATCCCCGCAGGCGGCCTCTTCACCGGCGCCGAGGGCATCAAGACCGCCGCCGAGGCAGCCATCTGGGGCGGGACCGCGGGCCAGCAATACGACCCCTGCTCCCACCTGCGCTGCGACACCTACGCCAACAACAACGACACCGCCCTCGACGTGAACAGCGACGCCGTCGCCTACTCGGTGCTGCAGTTCGCGATGAACACCGAGGTCGTCAACGGCCAGCGCGGCAAGGGCAACTTCAAGATGCCGCCGGAGGAAGAGGACGACCACCACGGCAACGCGACGCGCTGAGCGCCGCAGCGAGCAGCCAACGCCCCGGCCCCGCCGGGGCGTTTTTTCTTGCCGCGCACTGACCCGCGAAGTCCTCACCCAAGGCGGAGCCGAACTCATCGCCGAGGAAGGCATCGCCGCGCTGTCGCTGCCGCCGCTGGCGCGCTGGAGAACCGGCAACGGCTGGCTTTGCGCAGAGACGCGTAGACCAGGTTCCGGCTGGCGGCACAAAACAAGCGCTTTGTGTGCGTCGGCCGCGCTCCGAACGACCGGCCGCGCGGCTGCCGAAACGATGTTCCGCGATCCCAGGCACCTCCACCTCGACCGCCAGCACGGCGCCGGCCAGCGGCTCGTTGCCTAGCTGCGCACGGCCCAGAAACTTGCGCGCCGTCGTGATGTAGAGCGTGCGCAATCCGGGCCCGCCCAGGCAGACGCAGGTCGTGTTCGTCACGGGCAGTTAGATCACGGTGTCGACCTCGCCGGCGGGCGTGAAGCGCACGACGCGGCCGGCCGCGAAGAGCGCGTTCCAGACGTACCCTACCGTGTCGGTGCAGGCGCCGTCCGGGCGTTCGCGCGTGCCCGAGTGGTCGACGAAGACACGGCGCTCGGACAGCGTGCCAGCCCCGGCGTCGAGGTCGAACTGCTAAGCGTGAAGCGCCGTGTGTCCGAGACATACGCGCGTCTCCAAGCTCTGATTTTCATCTGCATCCGGGCTGACCTGTGCGGGCGCCGCACGGGTCAGCTGCCCACCTTGTTCGGATCCGCCAGCGCCGCCTCCGCCGGCTCCTTGGTCACGAGCCAGATGCCGAAACACACCAGCAGCAGCGCGACACCGTTGCGCCACTCGAGGATGCTTTCGTCGAGGAACACCGCCGACAGCACGGCACCGAACACCGGCACCATGAAGTTGAATGCGGTGATCATGCTCACCCGGTTGTACTTGAGCAGAAGGCTCCAGATCGAGATCGCCAGCGACGACAGCAGCACCATGTACGCGAGCAGCGCGGCCGACGCGGGCGTGAAACCGTGCAGCCCGCCGCCGCTGCCGTAGCCGCCGAGCAGCAACGCCGCGCCGCCGACCACGAGCTGGTAGCCGGTCATCACGATCGGGTCGATGCCCTGCGAAATGCGCTTGCCGTAGATGCTGGCGGCGGCCAGGACGAAGGCCGCGGTGATGACGAAGCCTTCGCCGAGCAGCGTGAAGTCGAACGCCAGCACGCCGCCCAGGCCGGCACCGAAGTTGACCACCATCACACCGGCGAAGCCGACGGTGCAGCCGAGGATCTTGCCGTAGCTCAGGCGGTCGTTGTGGTAGATGAAGTGCGCCAGCAGCACGCTGAAGAAGGTGCCGGTGGCGTTCATGATCGAGCTCTTCACGCCGGTGGTGTAGGCCAGTCCGACGTAGAAGAAGACGTACTGCAGCGCGGTCTGCGTGAGGCCGAGCACGGCGAACTGCCCCAGCCTGCGAGCGGAGTAGCCGCGCAGGCGCTTGCCGCCAATCACCGCATAGGCCAGCAACAACAGGCCCGCGAGCAGGAAGCGCCAGCCGGCGAACACCAGCTTCGACGGGATGTCGCCGGGCGCGATGTTGAACATCGTGTAGCCGTTCTTGATCGCCGGGTAGGAACTGCCCCAGAGCACGCAGCAGAACAGCGCGAGCAGGAAGACCACCTTGCGGCGGGTCAGGAAGGGGTGATCGGTTCGGTGCGGCAAGGCGATCCCTGGTGCGACACGCGGCACTTGGGGCCGCGCGGCGGGCGATGCTACGTCAACCCTTGTCAGCGCCGGCTCAGCCTCCGCTCAGCGCCAGTACCACGGCGACGAAGTCGTCGGGCTGCAGGGCATGCCCGAGATCGCGCACACCGACGCCGTTGACGAAGAGGCGCATGTTCGGCCGCAGCCGGTTCTGCTCGTCGACGACACGAAAGCGCAGCCCGGGGTAGCGGCGGTCGAGGTCGGCGAAAAGCGCATCCAGCGTGTCGCCTGTCGCCTCGACCTGCAATGCGCGGGTGTAGGAGCGCAGGGCCCCGGGGATCAGCACCTTCATCCGAGCTCGGCCACTTCCACCGCGTAGATCTCGGGCAGGTGGCGCGCGATGTTCGACCAGCGCGCGCCTTCGTCATGCCCGATCCAGAGCTCGCCGCCGGTGTTGCCGAGGTAGAGCGCCGGCGCCTTCTCGCTGTCCACCGTCATCGCCTGGCGCTTCACCGTCCACCAGGCCTGGCCCTCGGGCAGGCCCTGGTCGAGCCGTTGCCAAGTGCGGCCGGCATTGTGGGTGACGTACGCGGTGGGGCGGCCGTCGGGGCTGGTGCGCGGCCAGACGTCGGTGCCGTCCATCGGGAACACCCACGCCGTGTCGGCGTCACGCGGGTGCACCACCATCGGGAAGCCGATGTCGCCCACGCGCTTGGGCATCTTGCGGCCAATGCGCTGCCAGGTATCGCCCGGCCGGTCGAGCCTGTAGATGCCGCAGTGGTTCTGCTGGTAGAGCCGGTCGGGATCGGACGGGCACAGCCGCACGCAATGCGGGTCGTGGAAGGTCACGGTGCCCGGATCGAAGCCCCCGACGACCTCCATGCCCTCGATCAGCGTGGCCCAGCTTTGGCCGGCGTCGTGCGACTCGTGCACGCCGCCGCCCGACATCGCGAAGTACAGGTGCTTCGGGTCGCGTGGATCGACGATCACCGAATGCAGCTTCGGTCCGTCGGGCGTGCCGTCCTGCACCGTGCCCATCCACTCGCGGAACTGCGCGTCGTCGTTGACGGCCGGTAGCGGTGCCCAGCTGACACCGCCGTCCTCCGAGCGGAACAGGCCCTGCGGCGAGGTGCCGGCGTACCAGGTGTCGCGCTCGCTCGCATGCCCCGGCGTGAGCCAGAAGGAGTGGTCGACCGCGCGGCCGGGCAGCTCGCCCGTCGGTTTGCCAAACGCGGGCGGCTGCTTGGCTTCCTTCCAGGTGCGTCCGAGGTCGGTGGAACGGAAGATGGTCGGTCCGAGGTGGCCGGTCTTGGCCGCCGCCAGCAGCGTGCGGCCGTCGCGCGGATCGAGCTGCAGGTGGCTGATGTTGTGGCCCAGGAAGTGCGGGCCGTCGCAGCGCCAGGCCTTGCGCCGGGCATCGCCGTGGAACAGCCAGGCGCCCTTGCGCGTGGCCACGAGGATCACCAGCCGCCGGGGTTTGGCGGCGGTCTTCTTGGCGGAGGGGGACGGGGCGGGTGTTCGGCGCATGGGGTTCCTCGGCGGGCTGTTGAACGGTCCTGTCTGCACGACGATCGAGCGGCCCCGGTTTCGACACGGGGGCGACAGAATAGGGCCATGAGCCGCCCCGACGACACCCAGGAAAGCGCCGAGTACATCCCCTTCGAGGAGTTCCGCAACGGGCTGCCGCACGGGCGCTTCCGGGTCATCGTCAACCCCGCGCTGGCGCTGCCCTTTGTCGCCCACAGGACCCACGCCACGCCGCTGGCGCTGGCGCTCATCGGCCCCGGCATCGCCCTGGCGCTGTGGGGCTACGCGCTGGCCGGCGGCCTGCTCGTCGCGGCGGGGGTGCTGCTGCGCTGGGCCGTCAGGACCCAGGCGCCGCGCATCCTGCTCCACCTGGCGAGCCGGGTGCCGTCGATCTACGAAGCCGCGACCGAGCACGCGGTGATGGAAGTGCGCCGCGCCTGAAGCGCCGGTAGCATGGGCGCCCCATGAAGCCTCTGCAACCTGCGCTCATCGAGAGCTGGCATGCCCACGTCTACTTCGAGGCCGCCAGCCGCGACGCGGCCTGGGCGCTGCGCGAGACGATCGCGACCGAACTCGACGGGCGCATGACCCTGGGCCGGTTCCACGAGAAGCCCGTGGGCCCGCACCCGATGTGGAGCTACCAGCTCGCGATCCCGGCGGCCCACTTCGCACATGTCGTGGGCTGGCTCGCGCTCAACCACGGCGCGCTGGATGTCCTGGTGCATCCCAACACCGGCGACGAGTTGCGCGATCACCGCGACTCGGCGCTCTGGCTCGGTCGCTCCTACGCGCTGAACCTGGCGGCCCTGAGCGCCTGAGACGAGCGCGACTCAGTCGTCGTAGCAATAGCCCACGCCGTAGACCGATCTGATGCGGTCGGCACCGGCGCCCGCCTGCTCCAGTTTGCGCCGCAGGTTCTTGACATGGCTGTCTACCGCCCGCTCGGTGGCGGCGCGGGTGTCGCCCAGCAGCAACTCGAGCAACTGCGCACGGGTGTAGACACGGCCGGGCTGCGCGGCCAGCGTGCGCAGGAGCCGAAACTCGTTCGGCGTGAGCTCGAGTTCCTGACCGTGCCACGCCGCGCGCCAGCCTGGCTCGTCGACCTGCAGCGGCGAGCGCGATGCGGGCCGCCGCTCCGCCGCGCGACTGCGCCGCAGCACCGCCTTCACGCGCGCCATCACCTCGCGCGGGCTGAACGGGGTCTTTGGGATGTAGTCGTCGGCGCCCATCTCGAGGCCGGCCAGGCGGTCGGCTTCGTCGCCGCGTGCGGTGAGCATGACGATCGGCACGTTCGTCAGCGCGCGCAGCTGGCGGCACAGACTCAGCCCGTCCAGGCCCGGCAGCATCCAGTCGAGCAGCACCAGGTCGTGGCGTCTCGCGGACCAGGCCTGGAGTGCGTCGCGGCCGTCGGCGACACACTCGGGTTCGTGGCCGGCGGCACGCAGGTAGTCGGCCAGCAGTGCCGCGAGCCTGGGTTCGTCCTCGACGACGAGCACGCGCGCCGGCCCGGGATCGGGTGGCCTTTGCGGGGTCAGCGTGTCGCCTGCGTTCATGCGTGGCCGTGGGCGGGCAATTCCACGCGCAGCCACAGGCCGCCCAGCGGCGAAGGCCGCGCCTCGATGCGGCCCTCGTGCGCCTGGACGATGCGCTCGCAGATCGACAGCCCGAGCCCGGCGCCGCCGCTGCGCCGGCTGCGCGAGGCCTCGGCGCGGAAGAAGCGGTCGAACAGCCGCGGCAGCTGCTCCGCACCCACCCCGGGGGCGCTGTCATGCAGGTCGATCAGCATCTGGCGGCCGTCGCGCCGCGCCCGCAGGCGCAACGCGCCGCCGGCGTCGGTGTAGCGGCAACTGTTCTCGAGCAGGTTGGCGAAGAGCTGGCGCAAGCGCCGCGCGTCGCCGAAGGCGGGCAGCGGCTCGGGTGGCAGGTCCAGCGCCAGCGCGAGGCCGCTCGTGCGCAAGCGCTCGCCGAAGGCGCCGGCGGTCTCGCCGATGATCGTGCGCAGGTCGAGCTCGGTCTTGCGGTACGACAGCGCGCCCACGTCGGCGAGCGAAAGCTCGTAGAGGTCGTCGACCAGCTTGTGCAGGGTCGCGACCTCGGACTTCAGCGACCCCAGCGCCTGCGGGCCGAGCGGGCGCACACCGTCCTGCAGCGCCTCGATCTCGCCGTGCAACACGCCCAGCGGCGTGCGGAGCTCGTGCGAGACGTCGGCCATGAACTCGCGCCGCATCGCCTCGTTGCGCTGCAGCGTGAGTGCGAGCTGGTTGAAGTCGCGTCCCAGGCGGCCGATCTCGTCGTCGGCCGCGCTCTCCGGCACCCGCGTGGTGTAGTCGCCTGCGGCGAGCCGGTGCGTGGCCTCGGCGACCCGGCGCACCGGGCGCAGCAGCCGGCGCGAGGCCCAGAACGCCACCGTGGCGGCCAGCAGCACGGCGCCGCCGCCGACGAGCCAGCCGGTGCGCGCCTGGGCGTCGGCAAAACGTTTCTCGGCACCCGAGCTGGCCGACTCGAAGGGCGTCAGCACGAGCCAGCCGACGGCGAGGCCGTCGACCATGATGGCGCGCTCGACGGCGTCGCTGGCCGGGCGCTCGAAGCCGACGATGCGCCGGCGCTGCGCGTCGAGCAATGTGAAGCGGCGTGAGGCGCCGGTCAGCTCGGCCGCGGTGGGTGATGCCGGCGGGCGCTCGGTCAGCGGCACCCGGTCGTCCTCCGGCAGTGGGCGCAGCAGCCGGTACCAGAGGTCGGGGCGCTCACGCAGGAAGTCCCAGCTGCCTTGCTGGCGGTAGCCGGCTGTCACACTCGGCACGGCAAGATCGAGCCGGCCCTCGGCTTGTTCGTTCAGGTAGCCGAGGAAGTCGCGGTTCAGGTTGACATGCGCGCCGACGCCCATCGCCACCGCCACCACCACCGCGGCGCCCAGCACGGCGGCGAACAGGCGGGCGGCGAGGTGGAGTTTCATGAGGGCTCGGGGCGGCGGGGCATCGGTATACACCACCCACCCCGCCCCGGCCCGGCCGGCGCTGCAACCCCGTGCGCCGCCGGGGCCTTCAAGGTCGCTCCACATTCTGCCGTCAGGATGTTCCGGGTGCCGAACCCCTGCTCCCGCCGTCTGCCGTTCCTCACCCCCGCCGCTGCGCTGCTGCTGGCGGGGCTGCTCGGCGCCTGCCAGGACAAGCCCGCGCCGCCCGTGCGGTCGGCACCGGTGGAGGTCGGCGTCGTCACCGTGAGCGCCCAGGACGCACCGCTGGCGCTGGAGTTGCCAGGGCGCCTGAGCGCGAGCCAGATCGCCGAGATCCGGCCGCAGGTGGGGGGTCTGGTCCTGCAGCGCCTGTTCACCGAAGGCACACGGGTGCGTGCCGGCCAGGCGCTGTACCAGCTCGACAGCGCCAGTTTCGAGGCCGAGCGCGCACGCGCCGCCGCGGCGCTGCAGAAGGCCGAGGCCCAGCGTGTCGCGGCGCGCACCAAGGCGGCTCGCGATGGCGAATTGCTGCGCGCCGACGTGCTCAGCCGCGAGGCGGCCGACGAAAGCGAGGCCGCGGTGCAGCAGGCCGAAGCCGAGGTCGCCGCGGCGCGCGCCGCACTCGACGCCGCGCGGGTCCAGCTGCAGCGCGCGCGCATCTTGGCGCCGATCGCCGGCCGGATCGAAGTCTCGAGCGTGAGCGCGGGGGCGCTCGTCACGGCGAACCAGGCCCAGGTGCTGACGACGATCCAGCAGCTCGACCCGATGCATGTCGACATCGTGCAGAGCAGCGCCCAGATGCTCGAACTGCGGCGCCAGCTCGGCGGCCAGGTGGCGAGCCGCCAGGTGCAGCTCGTGCTCGAGGACGGCTCGGTGCACCCGCAGGCGGCCACGCTCCAGTTCAGCGGGGTCACGGTCGACCGCGGCACCGGCACCGTGACGTTGCGCGCCGTGGTGCCGAACCCGCAGGGCACGCTGCTGCCGGGCATGGTGGTCGAGGCGCGACTGGTCGCCGGCGTCGACCGCGGCGTGCTGCTGGTGCCGCAGCAGGGGGTCAGCCGCTCGGCCACCGGCGACGCTACCGCGCTGGTGGTCGGCGCGGGCAACAAGGTCGAGCGCCGGCGCCTGCAGCTGGCGCGCGCCGTCGGCAACCAGTGGCTGGTGACGAGCGGCCTGGCCGCGGGTGACCGCCTCATCGTCGAGGGGCTGCAGCGGGTGCGCGCCGACCAGACGGTGACGCCGGTGGCGGCCGGCGCCGCGGCGTCGGCCGCGGCCCGGTCCGCGACCAAGCCCGTGGCGGCGGCCAGCGCCGCGGCTTCGCGCTGACCCGGGGCGCCCACGATGGCTTCGTTCTTCATCGACCGGCCGATCTTTGCCTGGGTCCTCGCGATCGTGATCATGCTCGCCGGCCTCGCGGCGACGCTGACCCTGCCGCTCGAGCGTTACCCCGACATCGCGCCGACGCGCATCTCCATCAACACCAGCTACCCCGGCGCTTCGGCGAAGGCAATCGAGGACTCGGTGACGCAGATCGTCGAGCAGAGTCTCAAGGGCATCGACGGCCTGCTGTCGATGGAGTCGTCGAGCAGCGCCGCGGGCACCGCCAACACCCAGCTCAGCTTCGTCGCCGGCACCGACCCCGACACGGCGCAGATGCAGGTCCAGAACAAGGTCCAGCAGGCGGTGTCGCGCCTGCCGCAGGCGGTGCAGGCGCAGGGCGTGCGGGTGACCAAAGCGGGCACCGACTTCCTGATGGTCGTGACGATGAACAGTGACGACCCGGCCGTCACCTCGACCGATCTGGGCGACTACATGTCGAGCACGCTGGTCGACATCATCAGCCGGGTCGAGGGCGTCGGCGATGTCAACGTCTTCGGCTCCGGCTACGCGATGCGGATCTGGCTCGACCCGGCGATGCTGCAGCGTTATGCGCTCGTGCCGGGCGACATCCGCAGCGCCTTGCAGGCGCAGAACACCGAGGTCTCGGCAGGCCAGATCGGCGCGCTGCCGTCGCCCCCGGGCCAGCGGCTGACGGCGATCGTCACCGCCCGCGCCAAGCTGCAGACCGCCGACGAGTTCCGCCAGATCGTGCTGCGGGTCCAGCCCGACGGCTCGGCGCTGCGCCTGGGCGACGTGGCGCGCGTGGAACTGGGGCGCGACAGCTACACCACCAACATCCGCAGCAGCGGGCGCACGGCCGCCGGCATGGCGATCTACCCCGCCAGCGGCGCCAACGCGCTCGTCACCGCCGACGCCGTGAAAGCCAAGCTCGACGAGCTGGCGCCCTTCTTCCCGCCGGGCATGAAGGCGACGGTGACCTTCGACACCACGCCCTTCATCCGGGTCTCGGTCGAGGGCGTCGCGAAGACGTTGCTCGAGGCGATGGTGCTCGTCGTCGCGATCATGTACCTCTTCATGCAGAACCTGCGCGCGACGCTGATCCCGGCGATCGCGGTGCCGGTGGTGATGCTGGGCACGATGGGCGTGCTCGCGGTGGCCGGCTTCTCGATCAACACGCTGACGATGTTCGGCCTCGTGCTCGCGATCGGCCTGCTCGTCGACGACGCCATCGTCGTGGTCGAGAACGTCGAGCGCCTGATGCGCGAGGAAGGCCTGTCGCCGCGCGACGCCACGCGCAAGAGCATGGGCGAGATCAGCGGCGCGCTCGTCGGCATCGCGGTCGTGCTGTCGGCGGTGTTCATCCCGATGGCATTTTTCGGCGGCTCCACCGGCGTCATCTACCGCCAGTTCAGCATCACCGTGGTGAGCGCGATGGTGCTCTCGGTGCTGGTGGCGATGACACTGTCGCCGGCGCTCTGCGCCACGCTGCTCAAGCCGGTGCACCAGGGCGAACACGCCGCCCACGGCGGGCCGCTCGGCCCGCTGCTGGACCGCTTCTTCGGCGGCTTCAACCGCGGCTTCGACCGCTTCACCGAACGTTACGTGCGCCAGGTCGGCTGGCTCGCGGTGCGCCACTGGCGCAGTGCGGCGGTCTTCGTGCTGCTCATCGCCGGCACCGCGCTGCTCTACAAGACGCTGCCGACCTCGTTCCTGCCCGACGAGGACCAGGGGGGCCTGCAGATCCAAGTCCGCATGGCGCCGGGCGCCACCGCCGAGCGGCTCGAAGGCGTGATGCAGAACGTCGAGGCCTACCTTGCCGAACAACCCGAGGTGATGTTCTACAACCTGGTGCGCGGCGCCCAGGGCGACCAGGGTTCTGGCCAGGGTTTCATCCGCCTCAAGGACTGGTCCGAGCGTCCGGCCACGGCGCAGGGTGCGGCGGCGCTGGCCGAGCGTTTCAGCCGCGAGCTCGGCCGGCGCGTGCGCGACGCCAACGTCTTCGTCGTCCAGCCGCCCACGGTGCGCGGCCTCGGCGGCAGTGCCGGAGTGCAACTGTTCCTGCAGGACCTGGGCGGGCTCGGCAACGAGGCCCTGAGCAGCGCGCGCGACCAGCTCATCGACGCGGCCACGGCGCGGCCGGAGTTCCGCCGCCCGCGCACCAACAGCCTGGGCGAGACGCCTCAACTCGCGATTCGCATCGACGACCACAAGGCCGGCACGCTGGGCGTGGCCACGACGACGATCAACGACACGATGTCGATCGCGCTCGGCGGCAGCTACATCAACGACTTCATCGACCGTGGCCGCGTCAAGCGGGTGCTCGTGCAGGGCGAAGCCGCGAGCCGCGCCGCGCCCGACAGCCTGATGCACTGGTACGTGCGCAATGCGAGCGGGCAGATGGTGTCGTTCAGCGCCTTCGCCAGCAGCAGCTGGGTCAACGGCCCGCGCCAGCTCGTGCGCTACAACGGCAGCCCGGCCTACGAGATCCAGACCGACATCGCGCCCGGCGTCAGCTCCGGCGCCGCGATGGTGGCGATGGAGCAACTGCTGCGCGAGATGCCACCGGGCATCGGCTACGAATGGTCGGGCCGCAGCTACCAGGAGCGGCTGTCGGGTGACCAGGCGCCGCTGCTCTACGCCGTCTCGGTGCTCTTCATCTTCCTGTGCCTGGCCGCGTTGTACGAGAGCTGGGCGGTGCCCTTCAGCGTCATGCTGGTGGTGCCGCTGGGCATCTTCGGCGCGCTCGCCGGCAGCCACCTCGGCGGGCAGAACAACGACGTGTTCTTCCAGGTCGGCCTGCTCACGACCGTGGGGCTGAGCGCCAAGAACGCGATCCTGATCGTCGAGTTCGCCGAGACGTTGCGGGCCCAGGGCATGAGCGTGCTCGACGCTACGCTCAAGGCCTGCCGGCAGCGTGTACGGCCGATCCTGATGACCTCGCTCGCCTTCGGCATGGGGGTGCTGCCGCTGGCGCTGGCCAGCGGCGCCGGTTCGGGTTCGCAGCGCGCGATCGGCTTCGGCGTGCTCGGGGGCATGGTCAGCGCGACGGTGCTGGGCATCTTCTTCGTGCCGCTGTTCTACCTCTGGGTCAAGGCCCTGTTCTCGGGGCGCAAGTCCGAGCCGGCGCCGGCGCCGGGCAGCGCGACGGCATGACACGCCGCGCCCTCACGCACGACCTTCGGCCCGCCGCGCTGGCCGCGGCGCTGATGCTGGCCGGCTGCGGCAGCCTGGTGCCGCCGGCCGAAGGCCCGAGCGCCCCGTTGCGCGACAGCTTTCGTGCCGATGCCGTGGCCGAGCCGTCCCTGGGTGGCGCCGCCACGGCGCACGAGTGGGACGGCTTCTTCGTCGACGAGCGCTTGCGCCGCGTCGTTGGCCTGGCGCTCTCGGGCAACCGCAGCCTGCGCGCCAGCGTGGCCGCGGTCGAACGTGCGCGTGCCCTCTACGGCGTCAGCGAGGCCGCGCGCTGGCCCGGGTTGGGCCTGACCGGCCTCGTCGACAGCGAACGCCGCCTCGGCACCAACTACACCGTGTCGGTCGGCGTCACGGGCTGGGAGATCGACCTCTTCGACCGCCTCGGCAGCCTGCAGGGCGCGGCGCTGGCACGTTACCTGGGGCAGCAGGAGACCCAGCGGGGCACCCGCCTGACGCTGGTGGCCGAGGTCGCCCAGGCTTGGCTGGCGCTGGCCGCCGAACGCCAGCGCCTGCGCCTGGCCGAGGAACTGCGCGACAGCCAGCAGCGCTCGCTCGGCCTCGCGGAGCGCCAGTACCGCCTCGGCGCGGCTTCGGGTCTGCAGCGCGCGCGGGCGCAGACCGCGTTCGAGGCGGCGCGCGGCGAGGCCGCACGCAGCGCCGCCGCGGTGACGCAGGCGCAGCTGGCGCTCGAGCTGCTGGTGGGCCAGCCGCTGCCCGAGTCGCTGCTGCCGCCGGCCCAGGGCACGACCGCGTCGGCGCTCCCGGACCTGCCCGCCGGGCTGCCGGCGACGGTGCTGCTGCAGCGGCCCGATCTGCGCGCGGCCGAACAGTCGCTGCAGGCGGCGGCCTTCGACGTCGGCGCGGCCCGCGCGGCGCGTTTCCCGCGACTGACGCTGACCGCGGCCGCGGGCCGGCGCAACTCGCAGCTCGACGGCCTGTTCCAGGGCGGCAGCAGCTTCTGGACCGTGTTGCCGCGGCTCGATGTGCCGATCTTCGACGCCGGCGCGCGCCGGGCCGAAGTCGAAGCGAGCGAAGCCACGCGGCGCGAGGCGCTGGCGCTGTACGACGCCGCGCTGCAGTCGGCGTTTCGCGAGGTCGCCGACGCGCTCGCGGTGCGCGACAGCCTGGCCGAACGGCTTTCCGCCCAGCAGGCGCAGGTCGACGCCGCCGAGCGCAGCCGCT
>DATDER010000224.1:0-25936 GCA_036523095.1 Rubrivivax sp. | reverse complement strand
TCACGCGACGCCCCCAGCATGGTCCAACCTGCGTCTGCACGCAAGCTGCAGGCGCTCAGCTCTTCTTGGCGCCGGCGCCGAAGTAGTGGTTGTAGGCCATCTTGAAGTCGACCGTGTAGTCGTTCCACCAGGAGCCGGCCCGGCCGGCGAAGGCCTTTTGCGAGTCGATCACCTTCTTGAACAGCGGATTCTCGGCGCTGCGCTTGGCGACGATCTTGTCCCACGCGGCGAGCTGTGCACGCAGGATGGCGTCCGGCGTCTTGTAGAACTTCACGCCCGCCTTTTTCAGCTCGATGTAGTCCTGCGAGTTGCGCTGCACGGCCTTCCAGCTCATGTCGGCACTGGCGGCCTGCACCGCGAAGTCGACGATGGCCTTCAACTCGGCCGGCAGGGCGTCGAGCTTGCCCTTGTTGAACAGGATCTCGAACTGCTCTCCGCTTTGATGGAAGCTCTGCAGCATGCAATTCTTCACCACGTCGGGGAAACCCAGCAGGCGGTCGGAGCTGGCATTGTTGAACTCGGCGCCGTCGATCAGGCCCCGGTCGAGCGCGGGCACGATCTCGCCGCCGGGCAGCGGGTTCACGGCCACGCCCATGTCGGTGTACATGTCGACCGCCAGGCCCACGGTGCGGAACTTCTGGCCCTTCAAGTCGGCGAGCTTGGCGATGGGCTTCTTGAACCAGCCGAAGGGCTGTGTCGGCATCGGGCCGTAAAGGTAGGACACCACGTCCAGGTTCAGGCTTTTGTAGATCTCGGTCAGCAGTTCCTTGCCGCCGCCGTAGTTGTGCCAGGACAGCAGCATGTTGGGGTCCATGCCGAAGGACGGGCCAGAGCCCCACAGCGCCAGGGCACTGTTCTTGCCGTAGTGGTAGGCGACCACACCGTGGCCGCCGTCGAGCGTGCCCTTGGCGACGGCTTCCAGCAGCTGGAAGGCCGGTACCACGGCACCCGACGGCAGGACTTCGATCTTCAGGCGGCCGCCGGCCATCTTGTTCACCTTCTCGGTGAAGTCGACCGCGTACTCATGGAAGATGTCTTTCGAGGGCCAGGTGCTTTGGAAGCGCAGTGCAGTGGTCTGCGCCTTGCTGATCATCGGCGCGGCCATCGCCACGGCGCCCGCGGCGCCCGCGGCCGTGTTCTTCAGGAAACGTCGGCGCAGGGCCGGCGTGGCGGACTTCTCGGTCATGGAGTGTTTCCTTCTGCGGTGGGTAGGATGTGGCGTCGGCAGGTCCCAAGCCCGGAGCGACGGCCCTCTTGACTGTCGGGTCCGCCGGGCGCTGCATCAAGTGGGTCTAACCCGGTCAACGGCGTCCTTGTACTGCGACAAAGAGACGCACGCGGTCGCCCACGAAGGGCAGGCCGAAGTTCATGCCGAAGTCGCTGCGCCTGAAAAAGCCCTCGAAGTCGCCGCCGCAGACCTCGCCACCGCCCTCACCTGGCTGACAGGCGAAGCGCAAGGCGTACAGCGAAAGCGCCTGGCTCACGCCGCGCAGCGTGAATTCTCCACGCACTTCGGTCAGGCGCTCATTTTCGAAACGCATCTGGCTGGCAACGAAGTGGGCGACCGGGAACTCGGTGCTGGCCAGCAGGTCGGGCTCGCGCAGGCGGGCGTCGAACACCCGCAAGCCGGTGTCGATCGCCCCGGTGGCGATCTGCAGACGGACCTCGCCGCGGCCCGCGCTGCGGTCCAGCGTCACGCCGCCCGAGACGGCCCCGACGCGTCCGCGAATCGTGCTGGTGCCGAAGTGCAGCACCTCGAAGTGCACGGCGCTGCGTTCGGGGTCGATCACGTACAAGAACGGTTCGGCCCCGGCCCCGAAGCTCGCCAGCGCGATGCACAGCGGCAGCGCAAGCGGGTGCGGCGTCATTGCCGGATCGCCTCGACCTGCACGAGCAGTCGGACCCGTGGAACGGTCCCGGGCAGTGCGCTGCCGCCGCTCAGCGACAAGCCCCAGCGTCCGGGTTCGATCCAGGCCTCGAAGTCGCCGCCGCAGACCTCGCGCAGGAACAGCGGGTTGACGTAGCAGCCGAAACGCAACGCCTTCACGGTGAGTGGTTGCAACTGATCGCGCAACGTCAGCGTGCCGGCGACCTCGGTCACCCGGTCACCCTCGAAGGCGAAAGACTCGCTCGTGAACGTCGCCTGCGGAAAACGCGTGGCGTCGAACAGCGCCGCGCTGCGCAAGTGGTCGTCCAGCGCGGGCAGGCCACTGCTGACCGAGGCCGTCTCGACCTTGAACGCCACGGCGCCGGTGCGGCCCGCGCGGTCGAACGCGATCGTGCCGCTCTTGCGGTCGAAACGCAGGCGCAAGGTCGTGAGCCCGGTGTCGACCTCGACGCTGGCGAAGGTGTGCGTCGGGTCGATGGTGTAGGCATGCAGCTGTGCGCTGGTGGGTGCACCCGCTTGAGCGTCGGTCTGTGCATGTGGTCCAGCGGCCACGGAGCCGGCCAGGGCGGCGCCGGTCATGGCCCGCGCCGCGGGGTGCCAGCGCGCGGCCGGCATCACAGCGGCGCCAGCCCGCTCAGCACGAGCTTGAACTTCACCTGCACCTCGTCGGCGACGAGCGAGGGGTCGGCCCATTCCGCTTCGCCGATCTTGAAGGCCAGGCGGTTGACCGTGAAGGCGCCGCTCGCGGTGCTGATCGCGCCGGCCTGCACCAGTTGCACCGGAACCGTCACGTCGTGCACGCTGCCCTTGATCGTCAACTTGCCGGCGACGTCGAAGCGCCCCGGTCCCGTCGCCTTGATGACACTGGACTGGAACCCCGCCTGCGGGAATGCCAGCACGTTCAGCCACACGGGCTTCTTCACTTCGGTGTCGGTTTCCGGCGCGCCGAAGCGCGCGCTGCCGGTGTCGATCGCGATGCGCACGCTGCCGGCGTCGGGCCGCTTCGCATCCAGCGTGACCTCGGCGCTGAAGCGCGTGAAGCGGCCCTCCACCGGCACGCCCATCTGGCGCGTGGTGAACGCGATCTCGCTCTGCCCGGAGACCAGTTGTATGGCCTGCGCGAAGGCCGCGCCCGACAGCAGCAGCCAGGCGCTCGCGACCAGGCGGACCGCTGCGCTCATCGGCGTGTCAGGCGCATGCGGCGCAGCAGGCCGTCGCGGTCGATCACCTGGTGCTTCAGCGCGCCGGCGATGTGCAGCAGCACCAGCGCCGCCAGCACGCGGGCCAGCGCGCCGTGCAGCGGCTTGAGTGTCGCCGCCAGCGCGCGGTCGGCTGCGACCAGGTCCGGCAGCGGCAGCACGCCGAACCACACCACCGGGTAGCCCGCCGCCGAGCTGTAGCCCCAGCCGACCAGCGGCACTGCGAAGAAGAGTGCGTACATCAGCCCGTGGGTGGTGTGCGCCAGCCGGCGCTGCCAGCCCGGCATCGGCACGTCGGGCGGCGGTGCATGCGTGAGCCGCCACAGCAGCCGCAGGGCCGACAGCAACAGGATCGTCACCCCGGCCCACTTGTGCCAGTTGGTGAGCCTCATCCGCTGCGGTGACAAGGGCAGGTCGGTCATGTACATGCCCATGCCGAGCGCGCCGACGATCATCAGCGCCAGCAGCCAGTGCAGGGCGGCGGCGGTGCGGGTGTAACGATCGCCGCCGGTGGCGAAGGTGTCGCTCGGCATGGTCTTCAGCGGGCCCAGAGGCCGACCATACGCCGATCGAGTCGTTCATGCTGCGGCGCCGGCAGCAGGCGGTGGCGCAGCAGGAAGTCCAGCGTGGCGAGCGCCGCATCGACCGTCATCTCGTCGCCCGCGGCCTGCCGGATCGCCCTTTCGAGCGGCTCGCATTGCAGCGACTCGACCTCGCCGTCCTGGTTGCAGGGCTGCAGCCCTGCCGGCAGCAGGAGGTCGAAGACATGCAAGCGCTCGAACTGCCGCCCTTCGGGCACGTCGCGGTCGATCTCGATCACGCGCCCTGCCTGCACTGCCTGCATCTGCGCGGCGTCGAGGCCCGCCTCTTCCCAGCCTTCGCGCACCACCGTGTCGTGTGGCGACTGCCCGAGCGGCACGCCGCCGCCGACCAGGTTGTCGAGCCGGCCGGGGTCGGTCGCCTTCGTCCGGGAGCGGCGCGCGATCCACAGCCGCGCCGGCCGTCCATCGCTGTCGGCGACGTAGCCATTGCAATGGGCGCCCAGCGTCAAGGTGCCCCAGAAACGTGCCGACGCGCGCTCGAAGGTCGCGAGCACGGCACCGCTGGCAGGCGAGAACAGGGGGAAGGCCTCGTCACGCCAGGCCACGATCAGACCTTCGGCGCGCAGGGCGTCGTTCATCTGCGCAAAGGCGGCGTCGCGCTCGGGACCGGCAACGCGCAGGCGAACCCCCGCAGGGCTCGCATCGATCCAGCGCGGCCATCGGGTCAGCACGCCCGCATGCGCGGTCGCGACCGATCCGACGACTTCGCCGCCGACTTCGAACGGAACCCGCAGGACCGAGCGCCGCCGCGCCGCGGCGAGCGCCGGCCAGTCGTTCATGCCGACATCGTCTTGTAGTAGAGCGTGGTCGCTTGAGCGCTGCCGTCGGGCGCGAGCGCATAACCGGGGATGCTGCCGGCGACGCGCCATGCCAGGTGCTCGTAGAGCGCTTCGGCGGCCGACCCTTGCTGCGTGTCCAGCACCAGCAATGTGCGCCCGACGCGGCGGGCGTGGGTTTCGAGCGCTTCCATCAACTCCGACGCCAAGCCCTGCCTGCGATGGCTGCTGCGCACCATCAGCTTCTGGACTTCAGCCCGGTGGCGGCCGTTTTCGCGCGTGCTCAACGCCAGTTGCACCGAGCCGACGACGACGCCCGCATCCTCGGCCACCCACAACAGCAGTCCGTCGCCCAGGGCCGCCAGCGTCAGGAGCCAGTAGGCCGACGCGGTGTCGTGCGCCAGCGGCGCCAGGAAGCCGACCGACGCACCGTCTTCGACGCTGTCTTGGAGCAGGCTGCACAGGCTGTTGAAGTCGGGCGCGTTGCCGGGGCCGAGCACGCGGCGCAATGTCGGTGCGGTCATTCACGGATCTCCGTTGGCACCCCAGGTTCGGAATCCCGGCCGGTCCAACAAGCGCCCATGGTATCCAGCCACGGCGGGGAGCGCCGGCCGATCGATCGGCGCCAGCCACCAGCGCTGCACGCTCAGCCCCAGCACCACATCGGCGAGCGTGAAGTGGGTGCCGGTGATGAAGGCGCCGGTGGCCTGCAGGCGTGTTTCGAGCAGGGCGATGTGCCGGTTCCAGTGGGCGATGCTGCTGGCGATCTGGGCCGCGTCGGTGTGCGCCGGGCTTTTGCGCACCAGCCCCATGAAGGCGTAGCGCCAGGCGTTGTTCAACTCGCCCGCTTGCCAGTCCATCCAGCGCTCGACATCGGCCTGCGCTCGGGGCTCGGTCGGCAACAAGTCGCTGCGGCCGTGTTGACGCGCGAGGTAGCGGCAGATCGCGTTCGATTCCCAGAGCACGAACTCGCCGTCGCGGATGACGGGAACGAGGCGGTTCGGGTTCAGCGCCGCATGGTCGGCGCCGGCGTCGACGCGCTCGAACCCCAGGCCGATCTCGGCGCAGGTCCACAGGACCTTGCGCACGTTGATCGAACTGGCGCGGCCGATGACTTGCAGCATGGCCGGCGCCAGGCGGGCTTCAGGCCGCGCCGGCTCGCCACTGCGCCATCAGGCCCGACCACTTGGCGCGTGCCGCCTTCAGGTGCCGTTCCTTCACATGGCCGTAGCCACGGATCTCTTCCGGGATGCGCGCGATCTCGGCCGCCTGCGCCACGGTGGCCGCGTCGAGGGTCTTCAGCAACTCGTCGATGCACGCCCTGTACTCGGCGATCAGCGCACGTTCGGTGTGGCGTTCTTCGGTTCGGCCGAAGAAGTCGAGCGCCCCGCCGCGCAGACCCTTCAGCTTGGCGAGCACACCGAAAGCGCTGCGCATCCAGGGCCCGAAGGGCTGCTTGATGAGTTCGCCCTTCGCGTTTTTCTTCGCGATCGCCGGCGGCGCGAGGTGGTGAACGATCTTGTACTCGCCTTCGAACATCGCGGCGATCTTCTCGGTGAAGACGGGGTCGGTGTGCAGACGCGCGACTTCGTACTCGTCCTTGTACGCCATCAGCTTGAAGAGGTAACGCGCGACGGCCTCGCTCAGTTTGTGGCCGGCGGCGAGCGGGGCTTCTGCGGCGCGCACCTTGTCGACGAAGGCCTTGTAGGTCTGCGCGTAGGCCGCGTCCTGGTACTCGGTGAGGAAATCCACCCGCTTGGCCACGAGTTCATCGACCGAGGGCTTCTTGACGAACTCGATCACCTGTCGCGCCTTGAACAAGGCCTCCACCGCGCCCAGGTCGTGGGCGCAGCGCCGGCCCCACTCGAAGGCGGCCTTGTTGTTGTCGACCTGCACCGCGTTCAGTTCGATGGCGCGCATCAGCGATGCGTGTGTCAGCGGCACGCGGCCCATCTGCCAGGCGTAACCCAGCATCAGCGGGTTGGTGTAGATCGAATCGCCGAGCAGCTGCGTCGCGACCTGGCCGGCATCGAACATGCCGATGTGGCCACGCCCGACGGTGCGTTCGATCGCGGCTTCACAGCTCGCATCGGGGAACTGCCAGTTCGGGTTGGTGACGAAGCTCGCGGTCGGCGAGCCGTGGTTGTTCATCGCGACGAAGGTGCGTTCGTGGTGCATCACCGCCAGCGTGGCCTTGTTCGCGGTCACGATCGGGTCGCAGCCGATCACGAGGTCGGCCTTGGCCATGTCGACCTTGGTCGTGTAGATGGCATCGGGCCGGTTCGCGATCTGCACGTGGCTCCAGGTCGCGCCGCCCTTCTGCGCCAAGCCGCCGGCGTCCTGCGTGACGATGCCCTTGCCCTCCAAGTGCGCGGCCATGCCGAGCAACTGGCCGATCGTGATGACCCCCGTGCCGCCGACACCGCCGACGACGATGCCCCAGGCGGCTTCGGCCACCGGCAGCATCGGCTCGGGAATCGAAGGCAAGGTGGCGAGGTCGCCCTTCTTCTCCTTCTTCGGCTTCTTCAGCGTGCCGCCTTCGACCGTGACGAAGCTCGGGCAGAAGCCCTTGACGCAGGAATAGTCCTTGTTGCACGTGCTCTGGTTGATGCGGCGCTTGCGGCCGAACTCGGTTTCCACCGGCTCGACGCTGAGGCAGTTGCTCTGCACCGAGCAGTCGCCGCAGCCTTCGCAAACGGCTTCGTTGATGACCACGACCTTGGCCGGGTTGACCATCGTTCCGCGCTTGCGGCGGCGGCGCTTTTCGGTCGCGCAGGTCTGGTCGTAGATGATGACGGTGCAGCCTTCGAGCTCGCGCATCTCGCGCTGCACGGTGTCGAGATCGTCGCGGTGGCGCACCGTGACGCCGGGCGCCAGGCTCACCGGCGTGTCCTTGTACTTCTCGGGCTCGTCGGTGACGATGACGATCTTCTTCGCGCCCTCGGCATCGAGTTCGCGTGTCATCTCGGGCACGCGCAGCGTGCCGTCCACCGGCTGGCCGCCGGTCATCGCGACCGCGTCGTTGAAGAGGATCTTGTAGGTGATGTTGACCTTGGCCGCGATGCTCTGGCGCACCGCGAGCAGGCCCGAGTGGTAGTAGGTGCCGTCGCCCAGGTTGGCGAAGATGTGCTGCTCGGTCGTGAACGGCGCCTGGCCGACCCAGCTCACGCCTTCGCCGCCCATCTGGCTGAAGGTGACCGTGCTGCGGTCCATCCAGACTGCCATGTAGTGGCAGCCGATGCCGGCCACCGCACGCGAGCCTTCGGGCACGCGCGTGCTCGTGTTGTGCGGGCAGCCGGAGCAGAACCAGGGCTGACGCTCGCCGGTCGTCACGTCGAGCGTCGCCAGGCTGCGTTCCTTGGCCTCGATCACTGCCAGCCGTGCATCCATGCGCGCTGCGATGTCGGCGCCGACGCCCATCTTCTTCAGCCGTTTGGCGATCGCCTTGGCGATGATCGCCGGCGTCAGGTCGGCCTTGGCGCGCAGCAGCCAGTTGTCGCTCGGGTTCGGCCGGCTCCACTCGCCGCCGGTCGAATCGCCCTCGGGTTCGTCGAACTTGCCCAGCACGTTGGGCCGCACGTCGGAGCGCCAGTTGTAGAGCTCTTCCTTCAACTGGTATTCGATGACCTGGCGCTTTTCTTCGACGACCAGGATCTCCTGCAGGCCCTGCGCGAAGTCGCGTGTGATCGTCGCCTCCAGCGGCCACACCACGTTGACCTTGTGCAGCCGCACGCCCAGCGAGCGGCAGGTGTCGTCGTCGAGCCCGAGGTCGGCCAGCGCCTGGCGCGTGTCGTTGAAGCTCTTGCCGCTGGCGATGATGCCGAAGCGGTCGTGCAGGCTTTCGATGACGTTGTGGTTGAGCTTGTTCGCACGCACGTAGGCGAGGGCCGCGTACCACTTGTAGTCCATCAGCCGCGCTTCCTGCTCCAGCGGCGCGTCGGGCCAGCGCATGTGCAGGCCGCCGGGCGGCATCGCAAAGTCTTCGGGCAGCACGATCTTCACGCGGTCGGGATCGACGACGACGCTGGAAGAAGACTCCACCACCTCCTGGATCGTCTTCATGCCCGACCACACACCCGAGAAGCGGCTCATCGCGATCGCGTGCAACCCCATGTCGAGGATGTCCTGCACGCCCGACGGGAAGAACACCGGCGTGCCGCAGGCCTTGAAGATGTGGTCGCTCTGGTGGGCCGCGGTCGAGCTCTTGCTGACGTGGTCGTCACCGGCGATCGCGATCACGCCGCCGTGCTCGCTGGTGCCGGCCATGTTGGCGTGTTTGAAGACATCCGAGCAGCGGTCCACGCCCGGGCCCTTGCCGTACCAGATGCCGAAGACGCCGTCGAACTTCTTGCTCTGTGGGTAGAGGTCGAGCATCTGCGTGCCCCAGACCGCCGTGGCCGCCAGCTCTTCGTTCACACCCGGCTGGAAGACGATGTTCTGCGCCGCCATGTGCTTCTTGGCCGCCCACATCGCCTGGTCGTAGTTGCCGAGCGGGCTGCCGCGGTAACCGCTGACGAATCCGGCGGTGTTTAGCCCCGCAGCCGCGTCGCGTGTGCGCTGCAGCATCGGCAAGCGCACGAGGGCTTGCACGCCGCTCATGAACGCACGGCCGGTGTCGAGGCTGTATTTGTCGTCGAGCGTGACGCTCTCCAGCGCTTTGCGGACGGCGTCGGGCAGGGGTGCGTTCATGGCTCGTGACTCGGTGGGCGTGACGCGGCAGTGTAGAGTTTCAGTGCAATCATGTCTTTTCTTTTTATGCCCGAAAGCGCATGCTCTCAGCAACGTTCTGTCGAACTACGGCACGGCAAAGAAAGAATGACGCTCAAGAAGCAGAAAGCCGGGCAAGCCGTTGAAGCGACGGCCGATCCCGCCACCGAAACCCACGGCGCCAGCCTCGATCGCTACGACATCGCGATCCTGCGCGAATTGCAGCAGGAGGCGCGTCTTTCCAACACCGAACTCGCGGCCCGCATCGGCTTGTCGGCCGCGCCGACCTGGCGTCGCGTCAAGTGGCTCGAGCAGCAGGGTTACATCACCGGCTACCGGGCCGAAATCGACCGGCGAAAGATCGGCCTCGGTGTGCTCGCCTTCGTGCGCGTCGACGCAGAGCGCAACAACGCGGTCTCGACCCACGCGCTCGAAGAAGCGATCCGCAAGCTGCCCGAGGTGGTCGCCTGCCACTACATCAGCGGCGCCGGCACCTTCGAGCTGCAGGTGATGTGCACCGACCTCGACGCCTACTCGCGCTGGTCGATGGACACCCTGTTCAAGCTGCCGAACGTGAAAGACCTGCACACCAGCTTCTCGCTCGGCGAGGTCAAGGCCGGCGCGGCGCTGCCGCTCAAGCACCTGGATGCGGGGCGCTGACGCCACCACAGTGCGCTACGCTCGCCTTCGGCTTCCCTTACGGATCGCTCCTTCGCCGAGGCCGATGCGCCGCCTGATCGACCTGTTGCTGACCACCGAACCCGTTCAGCGGGTGCGCCTGTCGCAAGCCTTGCTCGCGATGCTGCTCATGGCTGCGGGTGTCGTCGCGATGCACTACTTCGTGTGGGTCGGCGTCGCGCCCGAGCAGCCTGTTTGGTGGTGGACGGTGCTGTCCTTCGCCGGCATCGTGCTCGCCTTCGGCCTCATCCGCAGTGGCTGGTCGCGCCGCCTGCCCGACCCCTCGCTCGCGGTGCCGCAGATGCTCTACGCGATCACCAGCGGCGCCGTGGCTTACACGATCGTGGGGGCCGGGCGCGGCGGCGTGTTCCCGATCGTGATGGTGATCCTGATGTTCGGACTCTTCGCCGCGACGCCGCGCCAGATGCGCTGGGTCAGCCTCTATGCCGTCGCGCTGTTCGGCGTGGTGATGGCCTTGATGGCCTGGCGCCGGCCCGGGCCCTACCCGCCGCGGGTAGAGCTCGGCCACTTCATCATGGTCGCCACGATGATGCCCGCGGTGTCGATCCTGGCCGGCCGCCTGAGCGTCATGCGCCAGCGCATGCGAGCGCAGCGGGTCGAGCTGAAGCAGGCGCTCGCGCGCATCCAGGAGCTCGCCACACGCGACACTCTCACCGGTCTGATCAACCGGCGCCACATGCAGGAACTGCTCGAACAGGAGCGCCAGCGCAGCGTGCGTTCGGGCCACGTGTTCTGCCTCGCAGTGATCGACATCGACCGCTTCAAGCTGCTCAACGCAGCGCACGGCCACGCAGCGGGTGACGAGGTCTTGTTCGCCTTTGCACGCGAAGCGCTGGCGGCGATCCGCTTGTCCGACATCCTGAGCCGCTGGGGCGGCGCCAAGTTCGTGCTCATGCTGTCGGATTCACGCTCGGCGCTGGCGCGCGGCGGCGTCGAGCGCCTGCGCGAACGGGTCGGTGCGATGCGTGTGGCGGTGGCCGGCAAGGAACTGGCGATCCAGGTCTCCGCCGGCCTGACCGAACACCGCGCCGGCGAGAGCGTGGCCGACGCCCTGGAACGTGCCGACCGGGCGCTCTACGAGGCGAAGGCGCAGGGACGCGACCGGGTGGTGGTGGCATGAGACATCCTGGGTCAACCTCGCCGATCGGAAGCGAGCTTGAGGGCGCCGAGATGGAGCTCGGGGTCGTAGGGTTTGCGATCGGTCCAGGCGCGCCAGATGACGCGCAGCCAGGCCCGCGCGAGGATGCGGATCGCATGCGGGTGATCGCAGCCACGGGCACGCGCGGCGACGTAGATGCCGCGAGCCCACACATTGGCGTGACGCGAGTTGTCAGCGAGGCAGGTGACCGCTTGGCGCAAACGGTGGTTGCAGGCCCAGCGGAACGCCACGCTGCGGGTCTTGCCGGACTGGTAGGTCACGGGCACGGCGCCAGCCTCGGCGGCGAGCTGATCAAGGCTGGGGAAGCGCTCGCGGACGTCGCCCAGCTCGGCCAGGATCTGCGCTGCGCAGACGTGGCCGGCGCGCGGGAAGGACACGATGATTTGTCCGTCGGGCAGCGAATCGACGAAGCGCTCTATGCGACGTGTCAGCTCGCTGATCTGGGTGACCAGGGGTTGGAGCACGGCGACCATGGCGCGCACCAACTGCCCGGCCGCCTCGGTCGTGAGCGGGCCGGCCAAGCCGGCAGCGGCGCTGCGCAGTCGCTCCAGCAACTCTGCCGGGCTGCGACGGCCGCTGTAGTGCTGGCTGCGGCAAAAGCGCCCCATGGTGGCTTCGCTCAGTCGAGCCGCCGAAGTGGCCGATGGATAGCGCTGCAAGAACGCGAGGCCGATAGGCGACGTGATGTCGGCGAAGATGCGGGCAGCCCCCGGCCAGTAGGCTTCGAGCGTGCTGCGCAACTGATTGCCCAGCGCCCCGCGGGTGCCGACCAAGTCGTCGCGGGAGCGCACCAGAGCGCGCAAGGCGCGGATCGAATCGGACTGCGGCGAAAGCTCGCGCCAGCGGTGGCCATCGGTGCGCAGCAGGTCGGCCAGCAAGTAGGCGTCCGAGGCATCACTCTTGGCGCCGTGGCTGCGGTAACGCGGACGGCTGGCCTTGACCGCGTTGGGATGGATCGGGAAGACGTGATGACCGGCCTCGACCAGCGCATCGACGATCAAGCCCGACGGGCGCTCGATGGCGATGCGCACGCGCGTGCCGAAGCGAGCCAGGCGGCGCATCAGCTCGGCCAGGCCGTCGCGGTCGTGGGCGATCTCGAAGCGATCGAGCACGCCACCGGCGGTGTCGATGACGCACACCGCGTGGGTTTGCACGGCCCAGTCCAGGCCGGCGAATACGTTGCTGCAAGCATCGGTACTCATGGACAGACTCCAGGTAGTTGCGGTATGACTGCCCGTGTCGGAGGGCGCGGCGGGAAGCTCATAAATTGGCGCTCCAGCTGGGTAGGCCTGGCGCTACATCCTGTGGCCCGTCGTGGCCTTGCGGCACCCTGTGGACTGCGGGTCTCATTCGGGCCTTCGAAAGGCGAGCGCACCGGGCAGTCACCGCAGGGGCACGCAAGTCGGTCGATACCTTCGGTCGTTCTCCTCGGCGGCGTCAATGCCGCACAAACACAAAGCCGTCGCGTTGAACACGGGTTGCCCACCGCGGCGGTCGGCCGGTTCGTCGCAAGCGCCGACCGACCGCCGCCGTGGACAACCCTGCACCGCAGCACGCGAAAGGCCTTCGCTGGCCAAGAGCTTGCCTTATGAGCGCGCCGGGCCGCTCCGAAGCGCTCATCCCGCAGCGCGCAGCGCGCAGGGGCGCCCGGTGAGCGGCGCCCGGCTGCCCTGGAATCACGCGCTGCTGGCGCTCGCGGTCGTGGCCGTCTGGGGGACCAACTTCGTCATCATCAAGCTGGCCCTCGGCAGCCTGCCGCCGCTGCTGTTTGCCACGCTGCGTTTTGCCTTTGCGCTGCTGCCGGCGGTCTTCTTCCTGCCGCGCCCGGCGCCCTGGCGCAACCTCGCGGCCTACGGTGTGCTCATCGGTGCCGGCCAGTTCGGCGTCATGTTCATCGCGATGGACGGCCACATCTCGCCCGGCCTGGTCTCGCTCGTGATCCAGACCCAGGTCTTCTTCACGATCGCGCTGGCGCTGGTGGTTGCCCGAGAAGGCGTGCGGCCGCTGCAGTGGGTCGCGCTGGCGCTGGGCGCCGCGGGGCTGGGGGTGATCGTGGCCCACACCGACGGCAGCACCACGCCGCTGGGGCTGGTGTTGACGCTGCTGGCGGCGCTGAGCTGGGCTGCGGGCAACCTGGTCGGCAAACGTGCCGGGCGGGTGAACATGCTGGCCTACATGGTCTGGATGAGTCTCTTCGCGGTACCGCCGCTCGCTGCGCTGTCGCTCGTGTTCGAAGGGCCGGCAGCGATCCGGCACGCACTTGCCGGCGCCGACGCGGCGGTCTGGGGCGCCGTGCTCTGGCAAGCGGTCGGAAACACCCTCTTCGGCTACGCCGCCTGGGCCTGGTTGCTCGCGCGCCACCCGGCGGCCACGATCGTGCCGATGGCCTTGCTGGTGCCGGTGTTCGGCATGGCCGCCTCGGCCTGGTGGCTCGGCGAGAGTCTGCCGGGCTGGAAGCTGGGCGCGGCGGCACTGGTCATCGGCGGGCTCGGGTTGAACCTGCTCGGGCCGCGCCTGCATGCCCGCTGGCTGCGCCGGGTATCCCCATGAACAGGACACGCCGAGGCTGGTGCAGCCTGCTGGTGTGGTCGCTGTGCACAGGCGCGCGGGCTCAAAGCGGGCCGCGATTGAATCTGCGTGCCGAACTGCGCTGGATCGACAGCAGCCAGGTCGAGCGCCGCGCGGCCGAGGCCTCGGGCAGCGTGACGATCGGCACCGGTGCAGCGCCCGCCGGCCAGGTCACGCTGCGATCGGACAGCCGTGCCGCCGAGGGCGACGTGCTGCAGCAGGTGCTGGTGCTCAACGGCGGCACGGCGCAAGTGCGGCTGTCGCAGGCCGTGCCGCTGCAGTGGGTCGAAGCCGTTCAGGGGCCGCGCGGTGGCGCCGTGGCCGCCTTGCGCCAGACCTGGGTCGAGGCGGCGACCGGCGTGGTGTTGCGCCCGCGCTGGCCGGGTGGCGCCGCGCCGGTGGAACTCGAGGTCGACGCCGAAGTGTCGACGGGCGCGCAGCAAGCCGTCACCGGCACACAAGTGCTCGTGCCGCTCGGCGAGTGGTTCACGGTGGCGCGCAGCGATACGCAGAGCCAGACCGTGCAGCACGGCACCCTGTCGACGCGCGAAGTCGCCCGCAGCCGGCAGCGCGCGTTGCAGGTGCGCGTGAGTCTGCCCTGATCCCGTGCAGACCCGAATCTCGACACCCGGCTCCGGCATGCGCCCCAGCAGCGACGCCACGAGCCTGGCCCTGCTGCTCGAGTCCACCGGCGAAGGCATCTACGGCATCGACCGCGCGGGCTGCTGCACCTTCGTCAACCGGGCGGGGGCCCAGGCGCTCGGCTACCGTGCAGACGAGGTGCTCGGGCGCAACATGCACAGCCTGGTGCACCACACGCACGCCGATGGTCGGGTCTATCCGGAGAGCGAATGCCCGATCCTCAACGCCTACCGCCGCGGCCTGCCCTGCCGGATCGACCACGAGGTCTTCTGGCGCGCCGACGGCACGCCCTTCGACGTGGAGTATTCGAGTTACCCGGTGATCGAAAGCGGCGCGGTGGCGGGCGCGGTGGTCACGTTCACCGACATCACCGAACGCAAGTTGGCCGAACGTGCACTTCAGCAGGCCAAGGAGGCGCTCGAACGCACCAATGGCGCGCTGGAACAGCGGGTCGCCGAACGGACGCAGGAACTCAGCCACGCGTTGACGCGGCTGCGCGAGCTGTCGGCGTATTCGGAATCGGTGCGCGAGTCGGAACGCACCCGCATCGCACGCGAGATCCACGACGAGCTCGGCTCTTTGCTCGTGGCGCTGAAGATGGACCTGAACTGGGTCGGGCGGCGCGTGGAAGACCGTCCGCCACTGGCCGCCAAGTGCCAGGGCATGGGCCAGCTGATCGACACCGCGGTGGACAAGGTCGGCCGCATCATCACCGACCTGCGGCCCAGCATCCTGGACCACCAGGGCCTGTGGGCGGCACTCGAATGGCAGGCGCAGGAATTCATCGACCGCTTCGAGTGGCACGCCGATCTGCAGGTGGTGGTGGCCGCGGGGGTGGTGGCACCGCAGGGCGGGGCGGCGATCGCCGTGTTCCGCATCTTCCAGGAGGTGCTGTCCAACGTGGCGCGGCACGCGCAGGCGCAGCGGGTGTCGATCCGCATCGCGGTGGACAGCCCGCCCGCGCCGGTGCTGTTGATCGAGGTGCGCGACGATGGCATCGGCGCGCCGCCGGGGGCGCTGAACGCGCCGCGCAGCTACGGCGTGATGGGCATGCGCGAGCGCGCCGGGCACCACGGCGGGCGGCTCACGATCGCCAGCGCCCCGGGCGCGGGCACCTGCGTTCGTTTGGTGATGCCGCTGCCTGACGAAGAGGGGCCGGCGTGACGCGGCCGGCGCCGGGCCGTCCCAAGGCGGGCGTGATCCCCTCGGGGGATCGGCGGCGGTACGCCGCCGACGAGGGGCCGTCATGATCCGGGTGCTCGTCTGCGACGACCACGCGATCGTGCGCCAGGGCATCAAGCAGATGCTGGCCGACGCGGGCGACATCGGGCTCGCCGGTGAAGCCGCCGACGGCCCGGAAGGCATGGCCGCAGTGCGTACGGCAGCGGCGGCCGGCGCGCCGATCGACGTGGTGCTGCTCGACATCGCGATGCCGCGCCGCGACGGGCTGGACGTGCTCAAGCAGCTGAAGGACGAGTTCCCCAAGCTGCCGGTGCTGATCCTGTCCACCTACCCCGATCGGCAGTACGCCGTGCGCAGCCTGAAGCTCGGTGCCGCCGGCTACCTGAACAAGAGCGCCGACTCCGAGCAGATCATCGCCGCGATCCGGAAGGTGGCGGCGGGCGGGCTCTTCATCACCCCCGCGATCGCCGAGCAGCTGGCGGCGTCCATCGTCAGCGGCGGCGCCGCCGCGCCGCCGCCGCACGAGACGCTGTCGCGCCGCGAGTACCAGGTCTTCGGCCTGCTCAGCCGCGGGCGCAGCGTGGGCGAGATCGCCGAGCAGTTGTCGCTGTCGCCCAACACCGTCAGCACCTACCGCGCCCGCATCCTGGAGAAGACCGGGGCGCGCAACGACGTCGAGCTGGCGCTGTACGCGGTGCAGCACCAGCTGCAGGGTTTGTAGGGCTGGCACTACACGAGGTTGATCGCCGCGTCGATGGCGCGGGACTTGCTCGCCGCCTAAGGTCTGGTCAGCCTGGAGCGATGCGATGACGACCCCCGACCCTTACGACCCCTACGACAGCGACCGTCCACTGATGTTGCGCTGCGCCTGCGGCCAGGGCCATGCGCCACGGGACCATGCGGCCGTCGATCCCGAAGCCCTGGGACACAGCTTCATCGAAGCCAGCCTCGTGAAGGCGCTTTTCCCGCAGGAACCCGTGCGCCGTGCGTTCATGAAGGCGGTAGGCCGGCGCGGCGCGATGGCCGCCATTGCCAGCGTGCTGCCGATAGCCTCGCTTCAGGCGATGGCGCAGGACAAGAAGTCGCCCGAGAAGAAGGACCTGAAGATCGGTTTCATCGCCATCACCTGCGCCACGCCGCTGATCATGGCCGACCCGCTGGGCTTCTACCGCCAGCAGGGCCTGAACGTGCAACTCAACAAGACCGCGGGCTGGGCGCTGATCCGCGACAAGATGATCAACAAGGAGTACGACGCCACGCACTTCCTGAGCCCGATGCCGCTGGCGATCAGCATGGGCCTGGGGTCGACCCAGCTGCCGATGCAGGTCGCCACGATCCAGAACACCAACGGCCAGGCGATCACGCTGCACGTGAAGCACAAGGACAAGCGCGATCCCAGGCAGTGGAAGGGCTTCAAGTTCGCGGTGCCCTTCGAGTACAGCATGCACAACTTTCTGCTGCGCTACTACCTGGCCGAGAACGGCGTCAATCCCGACACCGATGTGCAGATCCGGGTCACGCCGCCGCCCGAGATGGTGGCCAACCTGCGTGCCGGCAACATCGACGGCTATCTCGGGCCCGATCCCTTCAACCAGCGCGCGGTCTACGACGAGGTGGGGTTCATCCACATCCTGTCCAAGGAAATCTGGGACGGCCATCCCTGCTGCGCGTTTGGCATGAGCGGTGACTTCATCCAGCAGAACCCGGCCACCTTCGCCGCGCTGTACCGTGCCGTGCTCACGTCGGCGGCGATGGCGCGCGAGGCCAAGAACCGCGAGCTGATCGCCAAGGTCATCAGCCCCACCGCCTACCTGAACCAGCCCGAGACGGTGATCGCACAGGTGCTCACCGGCAAGTTCGCCGACGGGCTGGGCGGCGTGAAGACGGTGCCCGACCGCGCCGACTTCGACCCGGTGCCGTGGCAGAGCATGGCCGTATGGATGCTCACGCAGATGAAGCGTTGGGGCTACATCAAGGGCGACGTCAACTACAAGCAGATCGCCGAGAAGGTGTTCCTGCTGACCGATGCGCGCAAGTACATGGGCGAGCTCGGGCAGAAGGCCCCGCCCGCATCCGCGGCGTACCCCAAGTACAGGATCATGGGCAAGGAGTTCGACCCCGCCAAGGCGGACGAGTACGCCAGGAGCTTTGCCATCAGCAAGCTGGTGGCTTGACGAAGATGGGGGCATCCTCATCGCAGGCGCTGAGGTCCGCGCTGCTGTCGCTGCTGATCCTGCTGTTGCTGCTGGGCGTTTGGCACCTCGCGACCTTGCCCAAGGCGGGCGACGCCGTGCCATCGGCCGCGACCATGACATCCGAGCAGATCGAATACGCCAAGCTGATGGGAAAGGACCCGACGGCCGGCGCCACGCAGAAGAAGAGCGACGGTTTCCCCACTCTGGCGCAGATGGGCGACGCGGTGGTGCGCAACCTCGCCAGCCCCTTCTACGACAACGGTCCCAACGACAAGGGCATCGGCATCCAGCTCGGTCACTCGCTGCTGCGGGTGGCGTTGGGCTTCGGCATCGCGGCGCTGGTGGCGATACCGCTCGGCTTCGTCATCGGCATGAGCCCGCTGCTGTACCGCGCGCTCGACCCTTTCATCCAGATCCTCAAGCCGATCTCGCCGCTGGCCTGGATGCCGCTGGCGCTGTACACGATCAAGGACTCGTCGATCTCGGGCGTCTTCGTGATCTTCATCTGCTCGGTCTGGCCGATGCTGATCAACACCGCCTTCGGTGTCGCCGGCGTGCGGCGCGAATGGCTCAACGTGGCCAAGACGCTGGAAGTCAAGCCGTTACGCAAGGCCTTCGAGGTGATCCTGCCGGCCGCCGCGCCGACGATCCTGACGGGCATGCGCATCAGCATGGGCATCGCCTGGCTCGTGATCGTGGCGGCCGAGATGCTGGTCGGCGGCACCGGCATCGGCTACTTCGTCTGGAACGAGTGGAACAACCTGTCGCTGACGAACGTGATCTTCGCGATCCTCGTCATCGGCGTGGTGGGCATGTTGCTCGACATGATGTTCGCCAGGCTGCAGAAGGCTGTGACCTATGTCGACTGACGGAACCCGCGGCGGAGGACCGCGCCCCTTCCTCGAAGTCCGTGGCCTCGCCAAGCGCTTCCCCGGCGCCACGGAACCCGTCTTCGACGGCGTCAACTTCGACATCGCCAAGGGCGAGTTCGTCTGCATCGTCGGCCATTCGGGCTGCGGCAAGACGACGATCCTGAACGTGCTGGCCGGGCTCGACCAGGCCACCGACGGCACCGTGATCATGGACAACCGCGAGGTCGCCGGCCCCAGCCTCGACCGCGGCGTCGTCTTCCAGGGGCACGCGCTGATGCCGTGGCTCTCGGTTCGCCGCAACATCGCCTTCGCGGTGCGCAGCAAGTGGCCCGACTGGAGCCGCTCGCAGGTGGAGGCGCAAGTCGTGAACTACGTCGGGATGGTGGGCTTGTCCGGGGCCATCGACCAGAAGCCGAGCCAGCTTTCGGGGGGGATGAAGCAGCGCGTGGGCATCGCGCGCGCGTTTGCCATCCAGCCCAAGATGCTGCTGCTCGACGAGCCTTTCGGCGCGCTCGACGCACTCACGCGCGGCACGATCCAGGACGAGCTGCTGAAGATCTGCGCCGAGACGCACCAGACCGTGTTCATGATCACGCACGACGTCGACGAGGCCATCCTGCTGGCCGACACGATCCTGCTCATGAGCAACGGCCCGCAGGCGCGCGTGGCCGAGATCGTGCGCAACCCGTTGCCGCGTGCACGCGAGCGGGCCACGCTGCACCACGAACCGCTGTTCTACGCGGTGCGCAACCATCTCGTGGACTTTCTCGTCAGCCGCTCCGCGACGCTGAGCCACGGCAAGGCGCCCGAGCACCCGCCCGAAGTGCGGCCCGGCGTGGGCGCCGCACCGGCGGATCCCACCCACCCCTTGCCACGCGCTGTCCTGCAGCGCGTGGTCTGACATTCCCAAAGGAGAGCTCCCGATGAGTCGACTCGAAGTCACCGAAAAGATCGTCGCCACCAAGGTCGCCCAAGGCATCAAGTGGTCGGATGTGGCCGCGAAAGTCGGCTTGAGCAAGGAATGGGTCACGGCGGCCTGCCTGGGCCAGATGACGCTCGACGCCGAGCAGGCGGGTGTCATCGCCGAGACCTTCGGCCTGAACACCGAAGAGAAGCGGTGGCTGATGGTCGTGCCCTACAAGGGCAGCCTGCCCACCAGCGTGCCGACCGACCCGCTGATCTACCGCTTCTATGAACTCGTCAGCGTCTACGGCACGACCTTCAAGGAACTGATCCACGAAGAGTTCGGCGACGGGATCATGTCCGCCATCGACTTCAAGATGGACCTGCAGCGCGAGCCCGACCCCAAGGGCGACCGCGTGAGCATCACGATGAGCGGCAAGTTCCTGCCCTACAAGACCTACTGAGCCCGCTCGCGCGGCGCCCACCCCGAACACACATCCACCTCCACGTTGGGAATCACCATGAACAGCAGCGGATCACGTCGTAGTGCATTGAAGGCCGGCCTCGCCGGTGCATTGGCAGTGCCTGCCGTCGCCCACGCGCAGCAGAGCTTCAGCTGGAAGATGACCTCGGCCTATGGCAAGGGCTCGCCGTTCTACATGGACGGCCCGGGTTCGGCCACCGACCTGGCCAAGCGCATTGCAGACATGTCGGGCGGCCGCCTGAAAATCCAGGTCTTCGGCGCCGGGGAGCTGGTGCCCGCGTTCGAGGGCTTCGACGCCGTGCGTGCCGGGACGGTCGAGATGAACCACGCCAACAGCTACTTCTGGACCGGCAAGACCGCGGCGGCGCAGTATTTCACCGCCGTGCCGTTCGGCATGAACTTCCAGGGCATGAACGGCTGGCTCTACGACGGCGGCGGCATCGACCTGTGGAACGAGGTCTACGCGCCCTTCGGCATGGTCGCCATGCCCTGCGGCAACACCGGCGTGCAGATGACGGGCTGGTTCAAGAAGGAGATCACTTCGGTGGCCGACTTCAAGGGCTTGAAGATGCGCATCCCGGGTTTGGCAGGGAAGGTCTACGCAAGCCTGGGCGTCGACGTGAAGGTGCTGCCGGGCGGCGAGATCTTCCCGGCGCTGGAGCGCGGCGTGATCGACGCGGCCGAATTTGTCGGACCGTTCCAGGACCGTCGCCTGGGCCTGCACAAGGCTGCCAAGTATTACTACACGACGGGCTGGCACGAGTCGGCCACGGTATCGGAACTGTTGATCAACAAGGCCGCGTGGGACAAGCTGCCGGCCGATCTGAAGTCGATCGTGCAGAACGCTGCAGCGGCCTGCAACGTGATCAGCGAAGCCTGGTGCCAGAAGGCCAACTCCGAAGCGATGGAAGACCTGGTCAAGAACCAGGGCGTGATCGCCAAGCCGCTGCCCGACACGGTGATCGCCGCGCTCCGCGCCGAGACCACCAAGGTGCTCGCCGAGTCCGTCGCCAAGGACCCGACGACCAAGAAGGTGCACGACTCCTACATGGCCTTCAAGTCCAAGTTCGATCGCTGGAGCGAGGTGAGCGAAGAGGCGTACCACCTCAAGGTCCGCGGCTGACCCCGGAGCCCGCCATGTCCCGGGCGACGCCGGTCGCCTTGCAACGGATCGAGTCCTTGATCGACGCCGTGGGCAAGGTGACGCTGTACCTCACGCTGGTGATGATCGCGCTGGTCGCCACCAACGTGCTGCTGCGCTACGCCTTCAGCTTCGGCTCGGTGTGGGCGCAGGAACTCGAATGGCACCTGCTCGCCGCGGTCATCCTGTTCGGCATGAGTTACTCGCTGCAACGCGGCGACAACGTGCGGGTCGACCTGTTTTATGCCGGGTTCAGGCCACGCACGAAGTTCTTCGTCAATCTCGTCTCGGGCCTGCTGACGCTCGCGATCACGCTGATCTTCATCAGGCTGTCGCTCGCCTACGTCGCACAGTCGTGGTCGATCAACGAGACCTCGGCCGACCCCGGCGGCATCCCCTTCCGCTGGGCGGTCAAGGGCCTGATCCCGCTGGGTTTCGGCCTGCTCGCCTTGCAGACGCTGGGGGCGCTCCTGCGCCTGCTTTTCGCGGAGCGCCAGCGCCGGGCGACCGCCCATGTTTGAGCCGCAGACCTACGCCATCCTGATGCTGATCGGGTTCTTCGCCCTGCTGATGGCGGGTGTGCCGGTGGCCGTCACCCTCGCCACCGTGGGCTTCGTCTTCGGCTGGCTGGGGTTCGGCGACGGGCTTTTCAGCCTGCTGCCGGCGCGCATTTACGGCGTGGTGGCGGGTTACCAGTGGATGGCGATCCCGCTCTTCGTCTTCATGGGCGTGATGCTGGAGAAGTCGCGCCTGGCCGACGACCTGCTCGACGTGATGGGCCATATCGCCGGCGGCGTGCGCGGCGGCATGGGCGTAGGGATCATCCTGTTCGGGGTGCTGATGGGGGCGACGACGGGCATCGTCGGCGCGACCATCATCACGCTGGGCCTGCTGACGCTGCCCACGCTGATCCGCCGTGGCTACGACAAGCGCATCGCCTGCGGTGCGATCTGCGCCTCGGGCACGCTGGGGCAGATCATCCCGCCGAGCCTGATCCTGATCCTGCTGTCGGACATCATGCAGCTGTCGGTGGGCACGCTGTTCGCCGCGGCGGTCGGCCCCGGGCTGCTGCTGTCGGCCGTCTACATCGTCTTTCTGCTGACCCTGGGCATGCTGAAGCCCGACCTGATGCCGCCGATCCCGCAGGCCGAGCGCGACGGCGTGAGCCGCCGGCAGCTCTGGGTGCGCTTCTGGAAGGTGGTGGTGCCGCCGATCATGCTGGTCGTCGCGGTGCTCGGCAGCATCGTCGGCGGCGTCGCGGCGCCGACCGAAGCGGCATCGATGGGTGCCGTTGGCGCGATCCTCATCACGATCGGCGCAGGCCGCTTCAAGTGGCAGGTGCTGAAGGACGTGGCGCTGGAGACGGCCAAGATCACCGCCATCATGATGTTCATCCTGATGATGGCGCAGGTCTTCGCGCTCGCCTTCCGCGGCCTGCACGGCGAGGACCTGATCGTGCGCATGTTCGAGTGGCTGCCCGGCGGCGTGAACAGCGACATCTGGTTCATGATGGCGTTGATCTTCGTGCTCGGCTTCTTCATCGAGTGGATCGAGATCAGCTACATCGCGGTGCCGCTGTTCCTGCCGGTGCTGATCGCCCAGGGTGTGGATCCTGTCTGGCTGGCGATGCTGATCACGGTGAACCTGCAGTCGTCGTTCCTGACGCCACCCTTCGGCTGGGCCTTGTTCTACCTGAAGGGCGTGGCGCCGCCCGAGGTGTCGATCAAGGACATCTACCAAGGCGTCGTGCCTTTCGTCGTCCTGCAGGGCTTGACGCTGGCGCTGGTGTTCTTCTATCCCCAGATCGCGCTCTGGCTGCCCAAGGCCATTGGCTGGTGACGATGTCGATGTTCGAGAGCCGCCCCCCGCTGCCCCCTTTCACCGCCGAGACTGCCGCGCAGAAGGTGCGGGGCGCGGAGGACGCCTGGAACACCCGCGACCCCGAGGTCTGTGCGCGGGTCTACACCGAGGACACACGCTGGCGCAACCGCGCGGAGTTTCCGGTCGGCCGCGAAGAGGTCAAGGCCTTCCTGCGCCGCAAGTGGGCCAGGGAACTGGACTACCGGCTCATCAAGGAGCTGTGGGCCTTCACCGGCCATGTCATCGCGGTGCGCTTTGCCTACGAGTGGCACGACGACTCGGGCCATTGGTACCGCAGCTATGGCAACGAGAACTGGGCGTTCGACGGACACGGCTTCATGACGCAGCGCCATGCCAGCATCAACGACCTGCCCATCGAGGAGGCCGCGCGCAAGTTCCACTGGCCGCTCGGCCGCCGGCCCGACGATCACCCCGGCTTGAGCGAGCTCGGTCTGTGAACCGCCGCGCCGCTCAACGCGGCGGTGCGCTGCCCTTCGGCCACAGCGCCCACATGCGCAGCGGCTGCTTCATGCGCCCGGCCTGCGCCTCGGCCTCGGGCCCCCAGCCCCAGAAGTAGTCGGCGCGCACCGCGCCGACGATCGCACCGCCCGTGTCCTGCGCCATCACCACGCGCCGCATCGGCGTCGACGACAACGGTTCGGTGGTGTCGATCCAGACCGGGGTGCCGTAGGGCACGCTCTGCGGGTCGACCGCGATCGAGCGCCCCGGCGTCAGCGCCACGCCCTGCGCACCGCGCGGGCCGAGCGTGGGGTCGGGCAGCGGCTCTTCGCGGAAGTACACGACACGTGGGTTGGCCCACAGCATCGCCTGCACCCGCGTCGGGTTCTGCAGCGTCCAGGCCTTGATCGCGGGCCACGACGCGGCGCCGGGCCGCAGCTCGCCCTGGTCGATGAGCCAGCGCCCGACCGACTGGTAAGGCTGGTCGTTGTGGCCGGCAAAGGCGACCCGGATCTGCTGCACACGCCCGTCGGGCTCGCTCACACGCAGCCGGCCCGAACCCTGGATCTGCAGCACGAGCAGGTCGACCGGGTCTTCGATCCAGGCGATCTCGCGTCCGGCCAGGGTCGCGGCGGCAGCGGGCAGCGTGTCGAGCTGCTGGCGCGTCCAGTGCGGGCGGCGTGAGGCCAGGTCGGCTGGCGGCGCGTAGACAGGCACGCGCCAGCGCGCGCTCCGGGTGCGCGACGCGGCAAAGAGCGGCTCGTAGTAACCGGTGGCCAACCCTTCGGCCTGGCCGGCCACGGACTCGACGCGGTAGGGCTGCAGCGACGCCATGAGCCAGCGCCGCGCTGCGGACTCGTCGGCCGGTGCCTCGACCGCGGCGCGGGCGCAGGTCTGCGCCCAACCCGGCGTCGCACGCTGGCAGCTGCGGCGCAGCGCGGGCCAGAGCTCGCTCGTGCGGTCGTCGTTGAAGCCGGGCAGCGCACTCCAGTCGGCCGCGACCCAGCGCGCGCCGCGCACCGGCGTGCCTTCAGGCGGCGCTGCGGTCTGCGCGGGTGTCGATGTCGGTGCAGGTGCCGGTGCCGGCTGCGGTGGTGCGGCGGGCGGCACGCTGGTGCAGGCGGCGAGCGTCCCTAGAATCGCGCCGACCATGTGGCTCCTGATCCTCGAAGCCTTCGCTGCGCTCGGCCTGCTGGTCTTTCTCGTCTGGTGGATCATGTTCTCGGGCCGGCGCAAGGGCGAGCGCGGCGACGGGCGGTGAAGCCTCAGTGCAAGGACTCGGGCCGTGCCAGCACGAACAGCGGCACCGTCGCCTCGAAGGGCCGGGCGTCTTCGGTCATGCAGAAGTAGGTGCCCTGCATCGAACCCTGGGGGCTGTCGATGCGCACGTGGCTCTTGTATTCGAACTGGTCGCCGGGCTTGATCACCGGCTGCTGCCCCACGACGGCGAGGCCGCGGATCTCCTCGGTGTGTCCGGCGGCGTCCGACAGCAGCCAGCGGCGTGCGACGAGCTGGGCCGTCACGTCCCCAGTGTTGCGCACCGTCACCGTGTACGAGAAGGTGAAGGGCCCCGCGGGCGGCTTCGACTCTTCGGCCATGTATTGCACACGCACACTGCAGGTGAACTCGGGACGGGACATGCGGGCGATTCTAGGGACAGGATCGCAGGCCGCCCCACCACCCGCTCCTAGAATCCTGTGATGACCGTGCCCTACCGCATCGCGCCGTCGATCCTCTCAGCCGATTTCGCGCGCCTGGGCGAGGAAGTGCGCAACGTCGCCGCCGCGGGAGCCGACTGGATCCACTTCGACGTGATGGACAACCACTACGTGCCCAACCTGACCTTCGGACCGATGGTGTGCGAGGCGCTGCGCCCGCACGCCGCCAAGCCCGACGGCAGCCGGGTGCCGATCGACGTGCACCTGATGGTGCAGCCGGTGGATGCCCTGGCGCAGTCCTTCGCCAAGGCGGGTGCCGACCTCATCAGCTTCCACCCCGATGCGAGCCCGCACGTGGACCGCACGCTGCAGCTCATCCAGGCCGCGGGTTGCCAGGCCGGCCTCGTGTTCAACCCGGCCGCGTCGCTCGACGTGCTCGAGTGGACGATCGACAAGATCGACCTCGTGCTCGTCATGAGCGTCAACCCCGGCTTCGGCGGCCAGAGTTTCATCGACGGCGCGCTGCGCAAGGTGGAGCGGGTGCGCAAGCTCATCGATGCGAGCGGGCGTGACATCCGGCTCGAGGTCGACGGCGGCATCAAGATCGACAACATCCGGCGCGTGGCCGACGCCGGCGCCGACACCTTTGTCGCCGGCAGCGCGATCTTCGGCCGGCCCGACTACAAAGGCGTGATCGACGCGATGCGGCTGGCGCTCGGCGCCTGAACTGACCGCGCCCGCGGTGCCGTCACGACGCCGATCAGCCAGCACAGCCAGCCGGTCCACAAGGTGTGGCTCGCGTAATGGGCGCCGCGCACGAGCTGGGCGCCGCCGAACAACAGGCCGGCGACCAGCACCGCCGCAAGCCAGGCGCGTGCGGCGCGCGGCCGGTGGTGGCGCAGCACGAACCAGCCGCTGAAGAACGCAAATGCCGAAACCGCG
>DATDER010000223.1:0-3862 GCA_036523095.1 Rubrivivax sp. | reverse complement strand
TGGGCGTGCCGGCGCGGGCGTAGAGCAGGCGCAGGTAGTCGTGGATCTCGGTGATCGTGCCGACGGTCGAACGCGGGTTGTGCGAAGTGGCCTTCTGCTCGATGCTGATGGCGGGGCTCAGGCCCTCGATGACATCGACATCGGGCTTGTCCATCAGCTGGAGGAACTGGCGCGCGTAGGCGCTCAGGCTCTCGACGTAGCGCCGCTGGCCCTCGGCATACAAGGTGTCGAACGCCAGGCTCGACTTGCCAGAGCCCGACAGCCCGGTGATCACGACCAGCGCATCGCGCGGGATGTCGAGGTCGATGTTCTTCAGGTTGTGCGTGCGTGCGCCGCGGATGCGCAACTGGGTACGGTCGGGTGGCATGTCGATTCAGGAGGCGAATCGAGCATTATCGGCAGTGTGCGTCTGGCGCCGCAATGTCCCTTCACCAGCGGGCGAGAGAGGCCTGCCAGCGCCGCTCGGTTTCGGCGTCGATCGGCGCGCGCCAAGTGGCACCACCCGGATCGCGCCAGACCAGGGCCTGCGGCTCGAAAGCGAAGCTGCCGCGCGGCGCAGCGTCGATCAACAGCAGCGGCGCGGCCTCGACGCCAGCGGCGCCACTCGCGACAGCTTGCCAGCGTCCCTGGGTGGCGCGCACAACGTCCGCCCACCAGTCGCGTTGCGGCGCTTGATGCGCGACCTCTCGCTGCCCCGCGACGCGCCAGCGCACGCGCGTGGGGTCATTGGCTGCTGCGGCCTCGATCTCGGTATTGACCTCCAGCAGCGGCGACAAGAGCGACGGCGCCCCGGCCGCCACTTCGCTGCGCGCCCGCGCGGCGGCCGGCGCGGGTCTGGCGTCCACCGACGCCTCGGCCAGTGCATCGCGCGGCATCGGCGCCACGGGTGTCGTCGCCACGCCAGGCACTGGCGTGGCAACCGGTGCTTGGATCGGGGCGGCGGCGGCGTCGCGCCCGGCCTCGGGCTCTTGCGCCACAAGCTGACGTTCGCGTGCCGGCGCCGGCGGTGGGGGCTGTGGCGATGGTGCGGGCACCGGCTCGGGCGGGTCGGCAGCGCGGGTCAGGGGTCGCGGTTTGGGCGTGGACAGCGGCCTCGTCGCCCGCTCGGCCGCAGTTGGCGCTTCGAGCGGCGCCGCGACCGACCGCTCAGGTGCCTCGCCTGCTGGCGCCGTTGCGGGTGCGGGTGCGGGTACGGGTGCCGGTACCGACTTCAGGCTCGGCGTGGCGTCGGGAATCTCCTGTCCGTTCCACAGGACGCCGATCAGGGTGGCCATTGCCAGCGTGCCGAAAGCGGCCATCGGCGCCGGCTGCCACAGACGCGCCCAGGCCGCCTGCCACCTCGGTACGCGGGCGCGCCGGGCTTGCAGCGCGCGCTGCGCATGATCGAGGATCGCCGCGCTCAGCTGCGGCGGTGGCGTGAGGTCGCGGTCCGGCGCGTGGCGCAGCGCGGCCAGCAGGTACGCGTCGCGCGGGTCGTCGTCCGAAATCGGCGGCTGGGTCATTGGTGCGCCCTTGGCGCTGCGCGCCGTCCCACCAAGCGGGAGCATGAGCGCTTAGGTCGGCTCGGCGCGCTCATGATCCTTGGCCCTGCGGCAGGTAGGCGCCCATGCACGTGCGCAGCTTGCTCATCGCGTAGCGCAAGCGGCTCTTGGCGGTTTCGAAGCCGACCTCGAGGGTGCGCGCCAGCTCGTCCAGGGCCAAGCCGTCTTCGTGATGCAGCAGGAACGCGCTGCGCTGCACGGCGGGCAGGGCATCCAGGCAGTCGAGCAGGCGCTGGCCGGCAGCGCGCCAGAACACCCGTTCGTGCGCGCTGCCGGCGGCCTGGCCGGCCGCGGGCCAGGCCTGCCAAGGCGCCTCGTCGGCCGCGGGTTGCCAGGGTTCGCGGGGGTCGTCGTCAACCGCACCGAGCGCGACTTCACGGCCGCTCTTGCGCAGCAAGTCGATCGCGCGGTGGTGCGCCAGCGTGAACAGCCAGGTGCGGAAGGTCGCCCCCTGCGGCGACCAACGCTCGCGTGCATTGACGACGCGCAACCAGGTGTCCTGGAAGACTTCGTCCGCCTGGATGGCCGCCTCGCGCCCGAGCACGCGGCGCACGAAGCGGTACAGCGCGGCGTGGTGGCGCTCGTACAGGCGCTCGAACGCCCGCGCATCACCTTGCACGAAGGCGCGCATCAGGGCGTCGTCGTCCGGTTCGGCAGAGTCGGTCATCGGCAGGCGTGATTGTGGGCGGCGCGGCCACCGTCCAGGCTTGTACGGCCGACGGGGCGCAACGGGGTCAATCTCTATGACCCGACCCCCGACCCATCGCCGCGTGGCCTTCGCGCGCCAGGGTGGGCAGTTGCGGCCGTCTCGCGCCAGGTTCATGATCAACCCATGACCCGCGCCCGCGCTGTCATGGCCGCCTTCGCCGCCGCCACGTTGCTTGCCGCCTGCAGCGACGACGCCTACGTTGCATTCGGCCCCGGCGACGACGGCCCGAACGTCAACCTCGCCGCGTCCCCGGCGACAGCTGGTCGTGGCGAAACCGTCGGCCTGGTGGCGGCGGCCGATGACGACTACCGCGTGGTGGAGGTCGAGTTCTACCGCGTCGATGACGGTGGCAGCGTCACCCTGCTCGGCCGCGACCGCGACGCTCCCTACGCCATCGGGGCCCCCGTTCCGTCCAGTGCGCGCGGCGAGGTGCGCTACCTGGCCGTGGCCGTCGACGATGCGGGCCAGGCGAGCAAGCGTGCCGCGGTGGCGGTGATCGTGCGCTGAGCGCTGGGCCGATCAGGCGGCTTCGCCCAGGACGCGCAGGATCTCGCGCCCGTATGCCTCGAGCTTCTTTGCCCCGACGCCGCTGATGTCGGCCAGCTCACCGAGCGAGGCCGGCTGCTCGCGCGCCATCGCTGCCAGCACCGCGTCGTGGAAGACGATGTAGGCCGGCAGGTTGTGCTCGCGGGCCACTTCGGCGCGCCAGGACTTGAGGGCCGCGAAGCGCTGCTGCGCCGTCACGTCGAGCTCGGCGGCGGCGGCCGGCGCCCGCGTCGAGCCGCCGGCTCGCTCCTTGCGGCTGCGCGGCGCCGGCGCCCGTGGCAGGCGCAGCACGATCGGAACCTCGCCCTTCAGCACCGCGCGCGCGCTGTCGGTAAGCGCCAGGGTGTTGTATTCACCCTCCGGCACGACGTGGCCGAGCGCAACCAACTGGCGCAGCACACCGCGCCAGCGCGCCTCGTCGAGGTCGGCGCCGACGGCGAATGTTGACAGGCGCTCGTGTCCATGCTGCGTGACCTTTTCGGTCACCTTGCCGCGCAGCACGTCGATCAGGTGCCCGGCGCCGAAGCCGATGCCGCTCGCATGCTGGAAGCGGTAGATGCACGAAAGCAGCTTGCGCGCCGCTTCGGTGCCGTCCCAGGTCTCGGGGTTCGTCAGGCAGTTGTCGCAATTGCCGCAACGCGTGCTGTCTTCGCCGAAGTAGCCGAGCAGGCGCACGCGGCGGCAGTCGTGGGCTTCGGCCAGTGCCAGCAGGGCGTCGAGCTTGCCGCGCTGCACGCGCTTGAACTCTTCGCCGGCGGGGCTTTCGTCGATCATGCGGCGCTGGTTCACGACGTCCGGCAGACCGTAGACCATCCACGCGTCGGCGGGCGCGCCGTCGCGACCGGCGCGACCGGTCTCCTGGTAGTAGGCCTCTATGTTCTTCGGCAGGTCGAGGTGCGCGACGAAGCGCACGTCGGGCTTGTCGATGCCCATGCCGAACGCGATGGTCGCCACCATCACGACGCCATCTTCCTCGATGAAGCGGACCTGGCGTTCCTCGCGTTCGGCCGCGGTGAAGCCGGCATGGTAGGCCAGCGCATCGATGCCTTCCTTGACGAGCATCGCG
>DATDER010000222.1:0-32127 GCA_036523095.1 Rubrivivax sp. | reverse complement strand
TGCCTTCGGTGCGCGCAAAAGCGCCGCCGAGGACCCGCGCGAAGGCTCGCAGCAAGGTCGTCTTGCCGACGCCGACATCGCCCTGTAGCAGCACGTGGCCGCGTGCGAAGACGGCGATATTGACAAGACGGATCGCCCGCGCCTGGCCGAGCACCACGCGGCCGACCTCTTGCTCCAGCGCCAGCGCACGTTGGCGGGCGTCGTGCAACAGCGCGTCAGAACGGTCCATGGGCGGCAACTCCGGGTCGCGGAGCACTTGGCGCGCGTGGTGACGCCACCGGCCGCGCACCACGCGCACCACAGTGTGTCACGCCGCTGGCGCAGGCGGGGCAGCCGCGCCGCCCGGGCTGCCAAGAAGCAAGAGGCGCGCCGCGGCGCGGCCCCGGCCCCGGCCCCGGTGCGTCGGCGCTTCCGGCGAGGATGGCGTCGGAGTGCTGCCAGCAGCGCCTGCTCGGTGCGGCCGCCGTCACCACGTCAATTCGCGCCCGCGCTGGCGGCCCGTGTCAGGCCCAGCTTCTCGGCCGAGCGGCGCTCGCGTGCCAGCGACTCGCGGCACGATTGTGCGTACTCCGCCGGCCCGAGGTAATCGACCTCCTGGTCGTACTTGGCGAGCTCGCGGGCAAACGCCGGCTCGAACAGTGCGCGCTTGAAGGCACCGTGCAGCGTTGCGACGATGCTGTCGGGCAGCCCGCGTGGGCCGGCCAGGCCATAGGGCGACTGCGCCACGATGTCGAAGCCCAGCTCGCGCAGCGTCGGCACCTGCGGCCAGCGCCGAGAACGCAGCGCCCCGAAGGTGGCGAGCAGGCGCAGCCGACCGCTGTCGACGGCAGGCCCGAAGCCGGTGGAGTTGACGCCCGCCATCACCTGGCCCGACGCAATCGCATTGAGCTGCTCGGCCGTGCCCTTGTACGGCACATGGATGTAGCGCAGACCGCGCGCGCTGAACAGCTCCTCGAGCACCACGTGCGGCGTGGTGCCGACGCCGTTGGTTGCAATGCTCAGCTCGCCGGGCCTCGCGCGGGCGAACGCGAACAGGTCGTCCAGCGAATGCAGCGCGCTGCCGGCGGCCACCAACGCGCCGAAGGTGACCCCCGAAACCTGCAGGATCGGCGTGGTGTCGCGGACCGGATCCCAGAGCACCTTCTGGGTGTTTGCGATGCGGAACACCGGGTACGGCAGTTGAGCGATCGTGTGGCCGTCGGGCTCGGCCGCCTGGAGCACGGGCATCACCAGCGTACCGCCGGCGCCGCCGCGGTTTTCCGTCAGCACCGGCTGACCCAGGTGCGGCGACGCCAGATCGGCGAGCAGGCGCAACGAGATGTCGGTCGCACCGCCGGCCGCCCAGGGCACCCACAGCGTGATCGGCCGCGAGGGGAACGGCGTCGTCGCCAGCGCCGGCATCGGCACGCACGCCGCCAGCCCGAGCGTCAGGCAGGCGCGGCGCGTGGGCAGGTGGCTCACGCCGTCCCCCCTCCGCGTTTCTTCAGGCCGCCGAACCCGCGCTGCGGGTCGTAACCCCAGCAGGCGACGGCGAAGAAGGCCACGCCGCATCCAATGACGACGTACGGCGCCAGTCCCGGATCCTTCCCGTAGGCCGCATAGCGGATCCATTCCACGGCGTAGGTGAAGGGGTTGAACCGCGCCAGCTGATAGACCCACTCGGCGCCCGACTCCTGCAGTTTCCACAGCGGGTACAACGCGGTCGACATGAAGTACATCGGGAAGATGACGAAGTTCATCGTGCCGGCGAAGTTCTCCAACTGCTTGATGTGCACCGACAGCAACAGGCCCAGCGCACCGAGCATCAGAGCGGCGGCGAGCAGCGCGAGGAAGGCATGCAGACCGGCCCACGACAGCAGCGGCAGCGTCGTGCCCAGCAGCGCCGCCACCGCGACGAAGGCCAGTGCCTGCAGCACCGACAGCAGTGCGGTCGCGCAGAGCTTGCAAAAGAGCAGCCAGGGCCGCGGCAACGGCGCCGTGAGCAGCAGCCGCATCAGGCCCATCTCGCGGTCGTAGACCATCGCCAGCGACGACTGCATACCGTTGAAAAGCAGCACCATCCCGACCAGCCCTGGCACGATGTAGACGTCGTAGGGGATGTAGGTGTCGTAGGGCTCTACGATGGCGACGCCGAAGACGTTGCGGAAGCCAGCGGCGAAGACCGCCAGCCAGAGCAGCGGCCGCACCAGCGCGGAGACCAGGCGTCCGGTCTGCTGCGAGAACTTCAGCAACTCGCGCAGCACGATCGCTCGCATCGCCTGCAGCGCATGCGTGGCGCCCCGGCGCGCGGCCCGGGCCCCGGGTGCCGCAGCCGTCGTCAGCGCGGGGTCTTGCATAACTTCTCGGGCGCGTCGACACCCAAGGTGTCCAGAACATTGCTCGGGTGCAGCAGGCCGTCCACCGGCGCCTGGGCGATGACACCCTGGCCGTCGCTCAGCAGCAGCGGCTGGCGCAGCTGACCGTCCCAGCCGCGCAGGCTGAGCGTCGTGCCTTTGGAACCGTCGACCGTTGCCTTCGGCAGCGCCAGCGCCCAGGTGGCGTTGGTGCCCTTGGGCAACGACGTGGCCAGCGACACGAGCAGCTTGCCGCCGACCCAGGCCGCCCAGTCGTGCGCCGTCATGGGCCGTTTGGCCGCCTTGGCAAAGCGGCGCGAAACCTGCGGCGCGCCGTATCGCTCGAACTGCGCGTGCCACGCCAGTGCGACGAGGCCAGCGTCGCCGACCACCGGCCGCGGCAGCACGGTGCGGTAGGGCAGGCTGCGTGCGAATTCGCCGTCGCTGTCGACCACCCATACGGCGTCGTATGCCGCACCGGCGGTCAGCAGCAGCGGGTTGGCCAGCTCGCGCTCACGTGGGTCGGCGGACAGCTTGAAGGACTTGCCCGCCACTACCTGCAGCCCGTAACGCTTGATCGACGCCTGCGCGGTGGCCGCACGCCGCTGATCGGCCGCGCTGGGGCCGGTCAACAGCAACAGCTTGCTCCATTTTCGCGACACCAGCGCCTGGGCCAGCGCGTCGGCGCGCATGCGCTCGCTCGGCAGCAGGTGGAACAGGCGGGCGCGGCAGTCCTGCTGGCGCAGGCTGTCGTCGGCAGCGCCCAGGTTGAGCACCGGCAGCTTCACCGCGTCGGCGACGGCCAGCGTCCAGTCGGCCGGCAGGTCGGTCAGCAAGACCGCCGCGCCGGCTTTTTCAGCCGCCAGCGCTGCCGTTCGGGCGGCCTCCAGCGTGCCGGCTTCGGCGGTCCCCAGGGCGACCGAGCTGCCGCCCGCCTCGAGCTCGAAGCGGCTCTCTTCCAGCGCCACCTGCAAGGCGTCGGCAGCTGGACCACCAGGGTGTCCCAGGAAGGCGCGCTCGAGGCGCGAACGCTCGAGCCGCGCATCGTCCTGCGGGGTGATCAAGGTCGCCTTCAGCACCGCCGCCTGCGCCGGGGGGGTGGCTTGGGCGGCGGCCAGGCCGCCGCACACGGCCAGCAGCCGCAACAGCCTCATTCGACCACCACCAGCCCATAAGGCACCCGCCCGACCGGGATGCTCTTGATCGCCTTTGCCCCGGCCACGTCGACGACCGTGATGTCGTCGCTCAGGCCGTTGACGACGTAGAGCCGCGCCTCGGCCCTGTCGAGCGTGACGTTCCAGGCGCGTTTGCCCACCAGCACCAAGTTCGTGACCTTGCGCGTCGGCACGTCGACGAAGGCCACATGGTTGGCGCGGCCAAGCGCGACGAAGGCCCGCTTGCCATCACGCGAGATCTGGATGCCGACCGGCGAGATGTCTTCGGCGCGCGCTCCCTTGACCTCGAACTTCAGCGTCGCCAGCACCTCGTGGCTGGCGGTGGAGACGATGCTCACGCTGGCGTCCAGCTCGTTGCTGACCCAGAGCTCGCGGCCGTCGGGCGTGAACGCCATGCGCCGCGGCCGCTTGCCGACCTTGATGTTCTTCAGCAGCTTGGCGTTTGCGGTGTCGATCACGTGAACCAGGCTCGCCACCTCGGACGTCACGTACAAGGTCTTGCCGTCGGCGCTGACCTTCACGCCCTCGGGTTCGGCGCCGACCTTCACCGACTTCAGCTTCTTGCCACTGGCCATGTCGATGAAGCTCGCCTCGCCGTCGTCCTCATTCGAGACATAGATGGTCTTGCCGTCGGGAGAGAGGTCAAAGGCTTCGGGTTCGTCGCCGAGCGGGATGCGCCGCAGCGACTTGCCGCTGGCCGGGTCGATGAGGTCGGCGACGTTGGACTCGGAGCAGGCCAGCAGCAGCTTGCGGTCGGGCGTGAGCTGCAGATGCCGGCCGCGCTTGCAGGTGGCGATCGTGCCCTTCACGGTCAGCGAGGCGAGGTCGATGACGGTGAGCGCGTCGTCCTTCTCGCTCGAAACATAGGCCGTTCCCTGGGCCAGCGCCAAGGGGACCGCGCACGCCAGCGCCAGTGCCGCAAGCAGGTTCTTCGAGGCATTCATCAATCGGTGTCCTTGGGGTTGGGGGGTGCGGTCAGGTCGTGCGACGGATGAACCCCGCCTCCAGAGTGGTCTCGCCCAGGGACTGGGTCACCGCCGCCGGGGCGCCGTCGGCCAGCAACTGCCCCTTGTGCAGCACCAGCACCCGGTCGGCGGCTTCGGCCTCGTCGACCCGGTGCGTTGCCCACAGCACGCAAGTGCCGCGCTCGCGCACGTCGGCATGCAGGGCCTTCAGCAGCTCCAGGCGGGACTTCGGGTCGAGACCGACGGTGGCTTCGTCCATCAGCAGCAGCCCGGGTTCGTGCAGTTGCGCGCGCACGAGTTCAACCTTGCGTCGGCTGCCGCCCGACAGTTCGCGCACCTTGCGGTCGAGGTTGGCGTCGACACCCAGGCGCCGGCAGCCGCTGTCGATGCGCTCGTGCGCCAGTGCACGCGGCAGGCCCTGCAGATCGGCCTGGAACAGCAGGTTGCGACGGATGCTCAGATCCAGATCGAGCGAAATCTGCTGGAACACCACGCCGATGTGGCGCAAGGCCGCGCTGGCGCTGCGACGCAGTGAGTGGCCTGCCACCTCCACCTCGCCTTCGTCGGCAGCGAACAAGCCCGTCAGGACCTGGAACAAGGTCGACTTGCCGGCACCGTTGGGGCCGAGCAGGGCAACGAACTGGCCCGCCGTCAGTTCCAGCGACAGCGACTGCAGAGCGGCGTGGGGACCATAACGCTTGGTCAGGCCATCGATGAGGAGCATGCGGCGGTTAGACATCGGAGGCGGCGAGTCTCGCGGAACGCGCATTTCCCCACTCTCAGTGCTTTCACTGGAGAGGCAGCAACTTCCGCGCCCCCGGGTGTCGGCGCGCAGGACGCAGAGGGCGACTGGGGTGCTGCGGCGGTCACAGCGCAAAGCTGTTGCATTGGTGTTGGAACACTCTGCGTCAAAAGTAGGGGGCGTTACCGTGTCTCGATGCCCGGGGCGAGGACGCCTGAAGCACTGACCCCGCCGCGATGCATCGCCGCACCTCCGTACTTTCCCGGATCCGAAAGCCTTCGGGCCGAGTGCCCGGCGCCCAATCCAGCGTCACAACGACAAGTCACACGGGGCTCGACCCGCGGCGGAAAGGGCGGTGACTCGATGGACCATCGGCGCGACGACAACCCGGCGGCCGCATGCGGCACTGCAGCATCCGGATGGGCATGCTTGTTGCGTACGCAGCGCCTTGTCAGACACGCAGCGAGGGGTCAGGTGGCTCCTTGTGCTAACAAGTCAGACCACTAAGCAAGGAGACAACAATGAGTTTTCCCCGTCAAAAGAGCGGTGGCGTCATGAAGGGTTTGGCAATTGCACTTCTGGCCCTGCCGGCGTTGGCCCATGCCAACGCCGACGTGGAAAAGAACATTGCCGACTCCAAGAACTGGGCCATGCAAGCTGGTGACATGTACAACCAGCGTTACAGCAAGCTCAAGCAGATCAACAAGGGCAACGTCGGGAAGATGCAGGTCGCGTGGACCTTCTCGACCGGCGTCCTGCGCGGCCACGAAGGCTCGCCGCTGGTCATCGACGGCATGATGTACCTGCACTCGCCGTTCCCGAACAAGGTCTTCGCGGTCAACCTCGACACCCAGAAGATCGTCTGGAAGTACGAGCCGAAGCAGGACCCGGCGGTGATCCCGCAGATGTGCTGCGACACGGTGAACCGTGGCCTGGCCTATGCCGAAGGCAAGGTCATCCTGCAGCAGGCCGACTCGATGCTGGTGGCCCTGGACGCCAAGACCGGCAAGAAGATCTGGGACGTGAAGAACGGCGACCCGAAGCTCGGCGCCGTCAACACCAACGCGCCGCACATCTTCAAGGACAAGGTCATCACCGGCATCAGCGGCGGTGAATGGGGCGTGCGCGGCTTCCTGGCCGCGTACAACCTGTCCGACGGCAAGCTGGCCTGGAAGGGCTACAGCGTCGGCCCCGATGCCGAGATGCTGATGGACCCCGAGAAGACCATGACCTGGACCGACGGCAAGATGGCGCCGGTCGGCAAGGACTCGTCGCTGAAGACCTGGAAGGGCGACCAGTGGAAGATCGGCGGCGGCACCACCTGGGGCTGGTTCAGCTACGACAAGGCCACGAACAACGTCTACTACGGCACCGGCAACCCGTCGACCTGGAACCCGGCGCAACGCCCCGGCGACAACAAGTGGTCGATGACCATCTTCGCGCGTGACGTCGACACCGGCATGGCCAAGTGGGTCTACCAGATGACGCCATTCGACGAATGGGACTTCGACGGCGTCAACGAGATGATCCTGGCCGACATCGACGTCAAGGGCAAGCCGACCAAGGCGCTGGTGCACTTCGACCGCAACGGCTTCGGCTACACGCTGGACCGCGTGACCGGCGCGCTGTTGGTGGCCGAGAAGTACGACCCGAAGGTCAACTGGGCCACGCACGTGGACATGAAGACCGGGCGGCCGCAGGTGGTGTCGAAGTACTCCACGGCGCAGAACGGTCCTGACGTCAACACCAAGGGCGTCTGCCCGGCAGCGTTGGGCAGCAAGGACCAGCAGCCGGCGTCGTACGACCCCGAGACCAAGCTCTTCTACGTGCCGACGAACCACGTCTGCATGGACTACGAGCCGTTCAAGGTCGAGTACACCGCGGGTCAACCCTATGTCGGCGCCACGCTGTCGATGTACCCCGCGCCGGGCAGTCATGGCGGCATGGGCAACTTCATCACCTGGAACGCCGGGACGGGCAAGATCGTGCAGTCTAAGTCCGAGAAGTTCTCGGTCTGGAGCGGCTCGCTCAACACCGCCGGCGGCCTGTCGTGTTACGGCACGCTGGAGGGTTACCTGAAGTGTGTCGACAAGAACGACATCAACAAGGAGCTCTTCAAGTTCAAGACGCCGTCGGGCATCATCGGCAACGTGTTTTCGTATGAACACAAGGGCAAGCAGTACATCGGCGTGTTCTCGGGCATCGGCGGCTGGGCCGGTATAGGCATGGCGGCGGGCCTCGAGAAGGACACCGACGGCCTCGGCGCTGTAGGCGGTTACCGCGAGTTGAACCAATACACGGAACTCGGCGGCTCGCTGACGGTCTTTGCATTACCCAACTGATCGATCGCCCAGTACGATTTCTCGCTCGGTGGTTTGGTAGGGGGGCGGCGCTTGCGAGGGTGCCCTCCCCTTTTTCAATTTTCTTCCCCTGTCAACCGGACGACGCGCAATGAAGTTTCGACCCTCCACGCTGTGTCTTGTGCTGATCTTCGGCGCCACAGCCTCAGCACAGGCCCAGACCGCACCCGGCGCCGGCGCACCGCCCTATACCGTGAAGGATGGCTTCAAGGTCGATGCCGAGACCATGAAAGGATTCCGCGCCTGGCGCGCCGCCGCCTGCGACCGCTGCCACGGCGCCAACCAGGAAGGCATGGTCGGGCCCTCGCTGCTGGCCAGCATGAAGACGCTGAGCAAGGAAGAGTTCGTCAAGACCGTCACCAACGGCCGCCTCGACAAGGGCATGCAGAGCTTCGGCAACAGCCCGGTCGTGATGGAGAACATGAACCAGTTGTACGCCTACCTCAAGGGCCGCTCCGACGGGGCCATCACGCGCGCAAAGGTCGAAGAGATCAAATGACTTCATCGCCGCTGGGTGCCCGCATCGCCCGTATCGCCCGCGCGGCATGCAGCATCGCTGCGCTGGTAGCGACGACGCTGCCGGCGCTGGCCCAGGACGCCGCGGCGCCACGCCAGGCGCTGCGGGTGTGTCAGGACCCGAACAACCTGCCCTTCTCGGACGACGCCCACCAAGGCATCGAGAACCGCATCGCCGAGGTCTTCGGCAAGGCACTCGGCCTGCCTGTGACGTACTACTCTTTCCCGCAGCGGCTGGCTTTCATCCGCAACACGCTGCGCTACAAGCTGCCGGGTCAGGACTACCCGTGCGACATCGTGATGGGCGTTCCCGCGGGTTACGATCAGGTCTCGGTCACGAAACCTTACTACCGGTCAACCTACGCCCTGGTCTTCGCGCCGGGCAAGGGCATGGACCAGGTGAAGTCGGGCGAAGATTTCCTGCGGCTCCCGCCGGCCACGCTGAAAGCGCTGCGCATCGGCATCTACGACCGCTCACCCGCCTCGGACTGGCTGGCCAAACACCAGCTTGTCGACCAGGGCGTGCCCTATCCGATGATGAACGCCGACCCGGCGCAGTACCCGGGGCAGATCATCGAGCGCGATCTCGGCGCCGGCAAGATCGACGCCGCCATCGTCTGGGGGCCGATCGCCGGCTACTTCGCACAACGTGTCAAGAACATGGCGCTCACGGTGGTGCCGTTGAAGTCCGAGCCCGGCATCCGCTTCGATTACCAGATGGCGATGGGCGTGCGCTACGGCGAACGCGAATGGAAACAGCAGGTCGAAGGCCTTCTGCAATCGCAGCAGGCCGAAATCCAGGCCATCCTGCGCGAGTACGGGGTACCGCTGGTCGACGAGTCCTTCGCGGCCACGCGCTGACGGCAAACCCGCCGCTGGCCGCCGCATGAAGCCTCTGGTGGCCCGGGCCCTGGCGGTCCTCCTCTTGTTGTCAGCGCTGGCCCCGGGTGCAGGCGCCGGTGTCGAAGCCGATCGGGCGGCGCTGTTGCAACTCGCGGCGAGTGTCTGGAAGATCGAAGTGCAGCGTGCGCAAGGCGGCTTTTCGCTCGGCTCGGGTGTGGCCGTAAGCCCCGACCTCGTGCTGACGAACTGCCACGTCACACGCGACGCCAGCGCCGTGTTCGTGCTGCGCGGCGGCCGGCGCTGGCGGGCCGAGGCGCAGGCGGTCGATGCCGAACACGACCTGTGCCTGCTGCGCGTGCCCGGCCTCGCCGCCCGGGCGGTGGCGCTCGGGAGCAGCCGCGCGCTGTGGCCCGGCAACCCGGTCTGGGCCTTCGGCTACACCGGCGGCATGGAGTTGCAGCACACCCGGGGGCAGGTCGTGGCCCTGCACCGTCTGGACGGCGCACACGTCGTCCAGAGCAGCAATGCTTTCACCTCCGGCGCCAGCGGCGGTGGCCTGTTCGACGAGCAGATGCGCCTCGTCGGCATCCTCACCTTCCGCCTGCGTGGCGGCTCAGCGCACTATTTCTCGGCGCCGATCGAGTGGCTGCTGCCGCTGCTCGACGGCAGTAGCAGCCCGTTCGTGCCGGTTCAGCCGCTCGACGCCGAACGCCGGGCCTACTGGCAGCTTGCGCCGGCGGCACAGCCGAACTTCCTGCGCGCCGCGGTGTTCGAGCGCGAACGGCGCTGGGACGAACTCGAAGCACTGGCTTTCAACTGGACCCGCGCCGACGCCGACGACCCCCAGCCCTGGTACCTGCATGGCCTGGCCCTGAGCGGTCTGCAGCGCTGGACCGAGTCGCAACGTGCGCTCGAACGCTCGGTGCAACTGGAGCCGACCTGGCAGCAGGCCTGGTTCCATCTCGGCCTGGTGAACATGCGGCAGGGCCAGTTCGACCGGGCACGGCAGGCGCGCGGCACGCTCGAAGGTCTGAATGCCGAGTTGGCGAGCGAACTCGACCGCGCCATCGACGGCCAGTGACCAGACCACCCCCATGCGCATCGCCCCGCTCGCCATGACCCTGCTGGCTCTGTGCATGCGAACGCCGGCACAGGAAGCGCCGCGCCAGGACTTTTCCGCCGCGGAGCGGCTGCTCTTCATGGACTACCAGCTCGGCAACGTGAAGCCGCCGACGACCCTTCGCTACACCTTCCGCAAGAGCGGCACCCTGGAGTCCGGTTTCGAAGACGAGGTGTCGCTGACACTGAAGCGCGGCGCCGATGGCCGTTGCTGCGCCACGCACACCGACTTCCTCAGCGCGGGGCGCCGGCTACAGCTGCCCGACCTGCCCTCCGCCGAAGGCAACCCGGTGATTCTGCACTTCCTGGAACGTGAAGTGAGCGAGATGCAGCGCCTGACCCGGGGCTCGCAGACACACTTCCGCAAGCGCATCCGCATGGCCGTCTATGGCGCCGCCACGGTGCAGGGGGTGACCCTGCGTTACCGTGGCCGCGATGTCAAAGGGCAGGAAGTGCGCATCACCCCTTTCGTCGACGACCCGAACCGGCCCCGCTACGAGCAATTGGCGCGCAAGGAGTATCGTTTCCTCCTGTCGGACGCCCTGCCCGGCGGGCTTTACGGTATCCGCACGCTGGTGGCGGCCGCCGATGGCGCCAGCCCGCCGCTGCTGGCCGAAGAGCTGACCATCGACGGCGCCGAAGGAACGAACACGAAGGGCGAGAGACGATGAACAAATTGACGCACCACCTGTCGCTGGCCCTGGCCGGCCTGCTCTCCACGTTACCTGCCTGGGCCAACGACTTCCCCACCGTCGACCGCGTTCTCTACGTCCAGGAATGCATGAATGGACGCACCGGGCCGTATTACGAGATGGTCAACAAGTGCTCGTGCGCACTCGACGCACTCGCGCGCGAGATCAAGTTCGACGACTACGTGCAGATCAGCACCGCGGCGAAGGCGACGTCCATCGGCGGCGAACGGGGCAGCTACATCCGCGACACCGAGCAACTGCAGTTGCAGGTCAAGCGCTACCGCGAATTGCAGACCAAGGCGAAGTCCGGCTGCTTCCTCGGGCCGGATCCCCGTTAGGCCGGCTCTCGCCATGAACGCCAGGCTCGCCGCCTTTCTGCTGACGCTGCTCTGCTGCGGGGGCCACGCGGGAGCGGCCGGCCCGATCGGCGTGGCCGAGGTAGCGCCGGGCGTGTTCTTGCACCAGGGTCTCGTCGAGGACTGGGGGCCGGGCAACGGCGGTGACGTCGCCAACCTCGGTTTCGTGGTCGGCCAGCGCTGCGTGGCCGTCATCGACAGCGGCGGTACCCCGGCCGTCGGCGAGGCGCTGCGTGCCGCCGTGGCGCGTACGACGCCGTTGCCGGTGTGTTACGTCATCAACACCCACGCCCACCCCGACCACCTGCTGGGCAACATCGCCTTCGCCGGTGCAGGCGAGACACCGCCACGCTTCGTCGGCCATGCGCGGCTGCCGGCGGCCCTGCGCGCACGCGAACCGTACCTGCGCAACGCGCTGCAGCGTGACTTCGGCCTCCATTTGGCAGCCGACGCCATCGTCTACCCGACGCTGCTGGTCGAGCGTCGGCTGGAACTGGACCTCGGCGGTCGCACGCTGCAGCTCGATGCCTGGCCGACGGCGCACACCGACAACGACCTGACCGTCTTGGACACCCGCACGCGCACGCTGTTTCTCGCCGACCTCCTGTTCGTCGAGCATCTTCCGGTGCTCGACGGCAGCCTGCGCGGCTGGCTGAGGGTGCTGGCCGAGTTACGCCGCTTCGACGTGGCGCTGGCCGTGCCGGGCCACGGCGCGCCGAGCGCGCGCTGGCCGGCGGCACTAGACGCCGAAGAGCGGTATCTTGACTCGCTGTTGACGCAGACCCGCGCCGCCCTGCGAAACCAATCGAGCATCCAGCAAGCAGTCGACCAGATCGGCCGCGATGACCTTACTGGCTGGCGCCTGGCCGATCGCTTCCATCGCCGCAACGTCACGGCGGCCTTCGCCGAACTGGAGTGGGAATGACCTGGATCAACCGCATGAAGCACTGGCTGCGGGCGGGGCTGGCGCTGATGCTCGTCGTGCTCAGTGGCCACGCCGCGGCACAGTTGAAGTCGCCCGACAACCCAGAGGCCAACCCGGTCTGGCAGAAGGTGCGCACCAGCCTGTTCGCCGGGCGAACGATCGAATCCCCCGGCGGCGATCTGCTCACCCTCGACGCGCCGGCACGTGCCGAAGACGCCGCCATCGTGCCGATGGCGATGCGCACGCGACTGCCGGCCGGCGACTCGCGCCAGGTCACGCGGCTCTACCTGATCATCGACAACAACCCGTCGCCGATCGCCGCCGTCTTCGACTTCGCGCGCGGCAACCGCCAAGCCGACATCGAGACCCGCGTGCGCGTCGACGAATACACCCACGTGCGCGCCATCGCCGAGCTCAGCGATGGCCGCCTCGTGATGGCGACACGCTTCGTCAAGGCTTCCGGAGGCTGCTCGGCACCGCCGAGCAAGGACGCGCAGGCCGCGCTGGCCAACCTGGGCAAGATGCGGCTGCGCGTCGACGGCGAACTGCGCCGCGGCCAGCCGGCGCTGGTGCAGTTGATGATCAGCCACCCCAATCACTCCGGGCTGGCGATGGATCAGTCGACGCGACAGTACACGCCAGCGCATTTTGTGCGCCGCGTCAGCGTCAGTTACGCCGGTGAGCCGGTGCTGTCGGCCGATCTCGACTTCGCCGTGAGCGAAAACCCGAACCTGCGCTTCCACTTCGTGCCGAAGGGCGACGGCGTGCTCAAGGCCGAGGTCGTGGACACGCAGGACCTTCGCTTCGAAAGCGCGCTCGCGTTGGTGCCGGCCCGCTGATGGCCCGTGCTGTGTCGCGAGGCTTCGGCGCCACGCGGCTGGGCACCGTTGACACGCCATTGATGACGCCGCGCCGCAGCGCCCCTTTGCTTCGCCGGCGCTCGCTGCTGGCGGCAGCGTTGGGTGCTCCATGGGCGACCTTTGCCCAGCCCGACGCGGCCGCGGTCGAAGTCGAAGCGGGTGTCTACCTGCTGCCGGGGCAGACGGGTGTGGCGTCGACGGCCAACGCGGGCCGCATCGGCAATGCCGGCTTCATCGTCGGGCGCAACGGCGTCATGGCCATCGACAGCGGAACCTCGCACCTGCACGGCCAGGCACTGCTAGCGGCCATCGCGCAGGTCACACCGCTGCCGGTGCGGCTGGCGCTGGTGACCCATGTGCGGCAGGAGTTCGTCTTCGGCGCCAGCGCCTTCCAGGCCCGCGGCGTTCCCGTGCACATGCAACGCACCGCCGCTGCGCTGATGGCGGCGCGCTGTGACAACTGCCTGAAGACGCTGCGCAGCGAGCTCGGCGAGGAGGCGATGCGCGGCACCGTCGTGTTCAAGCCCGACCAGCTGTTCGACGAGACCCATGTCGTCGAAAGCATCGGCAGGCCGGTGCTGGTGCAGCACCACGGCCACGCCAGCGGCCCGGGTGACAGCAGCGCGTTCGACGTGCGCAGCGGGACCCTGTTCGCCGGCGGGCTGCTCGACAACCGCTTCGTCCCCGACATCCAGGACAGCGACCTCGACGGCTGGCGCCAGGCGCTGGGCGGGCTGCGCAGCCTTCGCCTGAACACCATCGTGCCCGGGCACGGGCCCGCGGCCGGGACGGAGCTGATCGCCGTCAACGAACGATACCTGGCGCTTCTGGAGCGCCGCTGCGTCCAGCTGTTGAAGGAGGGCGCCGCGCTGAGCGAGGTGCCCGATGCCGCCGTGCTGCCAGAATTCAGCCGTTGGGACCAATACGACATCGTGCACCGGCGCAACGCATCCATCATGTTCCTGCGCCTGGAACGCCGTTTGCTGCTCGACGAATCCGCCAAGGGGGCCCCCCGATGAAAGCACTCCGCAGATCATTGTTGCAGTTGCTCGCTTCGACATCCGTCGGGACGCTGCACGCTGCGCCGGGCGGTCTGCCGTCGGCCGCCCACCGCGACGGCTCGCCCGAGTGGGACAAGCTGCGTGCCAAGCTCTTTGCCGGCCGCCGCATCGACGACGTACCTGAGACGACCCAGGTCCAGCTCGTCGTGCCCTTGCGTGCGGCCTACGGCGCATCGGTGCCGGTGAAGGTGGTTTCCAAGCTGCCGCAAACCGCGGGCCTCTATGTCAAGCGTGTCTACCTGCTCGTCGACAAGAACCCGTCGCCGCTGGCCGCCGTACTGGACCTCACGCCCGACGTCGGCCAAGCCGATTTCGAGACCCGGCTGCGGGTCGACGAGTACAGCCATGTGCGCGTGGTGAGCGAGTTGTCGAACGGCGAGCTGTCGATGGACTCGCGTTACGTGAAGACTTCCGGCGGCTGCTCGGCACCGCCCAACCGCGACGCGCTGCACCTGATCGGCAAGACGGTCTTCAAGCTGCCCGACGGCGTGAAACCGGACCTGCCGACGCCGGCCCAGGTAACGGTCGTGCATCCCAACGACACCGGCTTCGAACTGAACCAGGTGACGGTGATGTACATCCCGGCACACTTCGTTCGCAACATCAGGGTCAGTTACCGCGAACGCCGGCTCTTCGATGCCGAGCTCGACTTCTCGGTGAGCGAGAACCCGACGCTGCGTTTCAACTTCGTGCCGCATGGTGGTGGCGAGCTGAAAGCCGAAGTCGACGACTCGAAGGACGGACACTTCGTCGGATCGCTCGCGGTGGCGCTGCCGTGAAGGGACTCTGGTTTGCAGCGCTGCTGGCCGTGGCGATGCCCGGCCACGCCGCGCTGCCGGCGGCCTACGCACCGCTGGTCGTCGAAGCCAAGGGGCTGCCCGAACGAGCCGAGTTTGACCTCAGTGCCGCACTGCGGCGCGCCGACCGCGAACACAAGTCGCTGTACATCTATCTCGGCGCGCACGACTGCCCGTTCTGCCGCCGCTACGAGGCCTTTCTCGAAAAGAACGCCACCGAGCTGGCGCCCCACTTCGCGGCCAAGTACATCGTCGTCGACCTGCGCAGCGCCCTGTCGATCCAGGCGCCGCGCCTGTTCTTCCGCCATGGCGCACGCAGCCTGCCTTACGCGGACTTCCTGCGCGAGATGGGAGACGAACGCGCGCGCCGGCTCGTCTACCCCAGTGTCTGGCTGCTCGACGCCAAGGCGCGCCCGCTGATGCAGATGCCGGCCGGCACCGGCACCTTCGAGACGGTGGAAGAGCAGATGGAAATCCTGCGCCTGCAGCAGTAGGTCGTGGAGATGCACAGGACGATGTTCCTCGCCCTGGCGCTGTCGGTGGCGGCCGGCAGTCACGCCGACGACACTGCTTGGCCAGTCGCCGGACAGCAAGGCCTGATGCGATTCGTCATCGTGCCGGTTGCGGCAGCGCGTGACCGGGATGCCTATGTGCGGCAGATCGAGCGCTTGTGCGAACCCGAGCGCAGCTGCTTCCTGAACTTCTACACCAACAGCACCGGCGTACCGCTCGCGGTGCCGCTGCCCGACGCGATCGATCGCGAAGCCACCGCCGTGTTCCGGCGCTCGAGCAAACAGGGCGCGGAAAGCCTGCGCTGGAGCTGCAGGATGCAGTTGCCTGAAGAGAACTGCTTCTAGATCGGGGCCAGCCGACGCGAGTTGGCCGGGTCCCGGAACACGAGCGGATGTTCGACGGGCGCAGGCGTCGCAGACTCGGCGCGCGCCACGGCTTCTGCCACGCGGTGGTGCTGCGGACTCTTCACGCACACCGGGTCGGCGGCGGCGGGATCCTGCGCCAGCATGTACGCCTGGCAGCGGCAGCCGCCGAGGTCGACCTCGCGCTGATCGCAACTGACGCAGGGCTCTTTCATCCAGCCGGTGCCGCGGTAGCGGTTGAAACCCTCCGACTCGAACCAGATCTCGCGCAGGCCGTATTCGCGCACGTTCGGGAAGGCGAGGCCCGGCAGCATCTTCGCCGTGTGGCAGGGCAGCGCCGTGCCGTCGGGCGTGACGTTGAGAAACATGCTGCCCCAGCCATTGACGCACTTCTTCGGCCGGCCATCGTGGTAGTCGGGAGCAACGAAGAAGATGCGCATGCGGTCACCTAGGCGTTCGCGCCAGCGCGCGGTGCTGGCCTCGGCGCGCCGCAGCTGTTCACGCGTGGGCAGCAACTGGTCGCGGTTCAGGTAGGCCCAAGAGTAGTACTGCGTATTCGCCAGTTCCAGGTACTCGGCGCCCATCTCGGCCGCCATCTCGATGATGCGGTCGACGTGGTCGATGTTCATGCGGTGGATGACGACGTTCATCACCATCGGCCAGCCCTGTTCCTTGACGAGGGCGGCGACGCGGTTCTTCAACTCAAAGGTCTTCGTGTGCGAGAGGAAGTCGTTCATCTCGCGGGTCGAGTCCTGGAACGAGAGTTGGACATGGTCCAGACCCGCAGATTTCAGCGCCGCGGCACGCTCGCGCGTCAGACCCACACCCGAGGTCAGCAGGTTGGTGTAATACCCGAGACGCCGCGCCTCGGCGACGATGACTTCCAGGTCCTCGCGCTGCAGCGGCTCGCCCCCTGATAGGCCGCATTGCACGGCGCCGAGTTCGCGCCCCTCGCGCAGCACACGCAGCCAGTCGTCGGTGCCGAGTTCGTTCTGCGTCTGGGCAAAGTCGACCGGGTTGTAGCAGAACACGCAGTGCAGCGGGCAGCGGTAGGTCAGCTCGGCGAGCAACCACAGCGGCGGGCCGATGGTGGGCGCCTTCATGACCAGACGAGCCAGCGTTTGTCGGCCGCCATCTGCACGAAGGCGAGCACGTCCCCTTCAAGGCCCTGTGCAGAAAACGCCTGCTCCAATTCGGCGACGATCGCCGCCACCGAACGCTCGCCGTCGCAGCGCTGCATGATGTGCCCGGCGCTGCCGTTGAGCTTGACCATGCCTTCGGGGTACAGCAGCACATGGCAGTCCTGCGCCGCCTCCCACTGCAGGCGGAAGCCGGGGCCGACACGCGGCTGGCTCGTGGTGGCCAGCGGCGTCATGCGGTACCGACCCCGTAACGCGTCGCCATCGCGTCGTTCATCGCCCACAGCACGTCGAGCTTGAACTGAAGCACCTCGAGCGCCCGCTGCTGGAGTGCGGCAGTATCGAAGTGGGCGAGCGTGATCGCCAGCCCTTGTTCGACATCGCGCCGCGCCTGGCTGACACGGTTGCGGAAGTAGGCCAGTCCCTCGGAATCGATCCACGGGTAGTGCGCGGGCCAGGTGGCGAGGCGCTGCTTGTGGATCTCGGGTGCGAAGAGTTCGGTCAGCGAGGAGCACACCGCCTCCTGCCACGGCGCACGACGCGCAAAGTTCACGTAGGCGTCGACGGCAAAGCGCATCGCCGGCACGACATGGCGCAGATCCTCGACTTCGTCACGCTGCAGGCCCACCGCTTGCGAAAGCCGCAGCCAGGCCTCGATGCCGCCAGCGTCCTTGACACCGCCGAGTTCGAAGCCGTCGTGGTCGAGGATGCGCTGGACCCACCCGCGGCGCACCTCGCGGTCGGGGCAGTTGGCGAGGACGGCACCATCCTTCACCGGAATCGAGATCTGGTAGTAAAACCGGTTCGCTACCCAGCCTCGGATCTGCTCCGGCGTGGCGCGCCCGCTGTTGAGCATGACGTTGAATGGGTGGTGGATGTGGTAGGCCTTCCCGCGTTCGCGCAAGCGGGTTTCGAATTCGTCACGCGACCAGGCGGGTTCGAGACTCATGGTTCAGATCTGCAGTTGTTGCCCGTCCTCGCACACGGCGACGCCGGCACGCGTCAGCACTGCACGCTCTTGCGAGTCTTCGTCGAGGATCGGGTTGGTGTTGTTGATGTGGATCAGCATGCGTTGGGTCTGCGCCGGCAGCTTCGCCAGCCACTCGAGCATGCCGCCCGGGCCGTGCTGCGCGAGGTGACCGATCTCGCCCGCGCGTTTGCGGCCGACACCCTGCGCCAGCATCTCGTCGTCGGTCCAGAAGGTCCCGTCGACCATCACGGCATCGGCGCCGGCCATGGCGTCGAACACCGGCGGCGTGATCTCGCCCAAGCCGGGCGCGTAGAACAGGCTGCGGCCACTGGCCTGGTCGGTGATGGTGACGCCGATGTTGTCGCCCGGCACTGGGTTGTCGCGGTGCGGCGAATACGGGGCCGCCTTGCTGCGCAGCGGCAGCGCGCGCAGCACGAGGCCCGGCACGCCGGGCAGATGGAAAGCGGCGCCGTCCAATCCGATGCGGTGCCTTTCGACGCCGCAGTAGTGGCCCAACACACGCAGGACCGGGTTGCCCTGCGTCAAGTCTTCGGCCACGGGGTCGGTGCACCACAGCGGCAGCGGCGTGCCGCGTTCGCGCAGCATGAAGAGGCCTGTGGCGTGGTCGACCTGGCCGTCGATCAGCACGACCGCGGCAATCGCGGTGTCTCGCAATGCACGCCCCGGCTGCAACGCCGGGTTGGCGCGGATCTGCGCCAGGATGTCCGGCGATGCGTTGAACAGGACGCCGTCTTCGCCGGCGTCGGGCTGGATGAAGATCGACGACTGCGTGCGCGGCTTCGCGCGCAGCGTGCCGGCGCGCTGGCCCGCGCAGTTGCGGCAGTTGCAGTTCCACTGCGGGAATCCGCCGCCAGCGGCTGAACCCAGAACGGTGACGCGCATGAGCGAACGAAGCTCGGCCGGCACCGCCACCTGCGCGTCAACGCAGGTGCCGGCACCGGCCGATCAGCCGTGTCAGCGGTTGGCGACGTAGAGCGAAATCTCGAAGCCGAAGCGCCAGTCGATCGCGGTCGGGGTTTGCCAAGTCATGCGAAGTCTCCTTTCGAGCAACCACAGCGCCGGGCGGCGACTGCGGGGGCGCTGTCGCCCCGTGAGACATGGTCGGGCAAGCGCAACGCGCCGAACAGGCTGGACATCATGAATCGCACTTCATGATTTTCATGAATCGCCGTCAGGGCCGCAGCCGATAGCATCCGCCGGTGAGCCTGTACGCCGATCAGCCCCCGTTTCGAAGCTGGACCCTGGAAGCCGGCCAAGGCCACCGCCTGCACGTCGATGAATGGGGTGCGCCGCAGGGCACGCCCGCGCTGCTGCTGCACGGCGGCCCGGGCTCCGGCTGCTCACCGTTGTTGCGGCGTTTCTTCGACCCGGCGCGTTACCGCGTGATCTGCCTCGACCAGCGCGGCGCCGGGCGCAGCCAACCACGCGGCGCCACCTCGCACAACGACACCGTCCACTTGCTGGCAGATCTGCGCTCGCTGCGGGAACGGCTGGCGCTGCCGCGCTGGCTCGTCGTCGGTGGCTCCTGGGGCGCCACGCTCGCGCTCGCCCATGCCCTGGACGAACCGCAGGCCGTGGCCGGCCTGCTGCTGCGCGCATTGTTTCTGCCGCGCCGGGCCGACATCGATGCCTTCTTTGCCGGCGGACCGCCGCTGGCCCTTCGCGCCGCCGGACTGGACGGTGCCGACACGCGGCGCAGCGCGCTCGCCTGGTGGCGCCACGAGCAGGCCCGAAGCGGCGCCCGCGGCAACGAGCCCGACGACGCGGCGCTCGACGCGCTGGCCGACCGTTATCGCGTACAAGCCCATTACCTGCTGCACCGGTGCTGGCTCGACGATCCTCCGCTGCTGGCGCGCTGTGCCGCGCTGCCAGCGGTGCCGACGCTGCTGCTGCACGCACGCGACGACCGTGTCTGCCCCCCCGAAGCCGCCTTGGCGCTGAGGGCACGGTGCCCGCAGGTGCAGCTGCAGTGGATCGAGCGTGGCGGGCACGATCCGGCGCACCCCGCCATGGCCGCCGCGATGGTGTCGGCACTCGACCGCTTTGCCGTCAGCGGCGACTTCTTGAAGGCCCCGCCCCCATGACGCTGCGTCTGCAGATCAACCTCATCGTCGGCCTGCTGACCTTGTTGTTCGTGGCCGCGGTGCTGGGGCTGCAGCTGCGCAGCATGAGAGAGTCGGTGCGCGAAGAGGTCGTGGCGGCCAACCGCGTGGCAGCCCAGTTGCTGGACCGCACGGTCTGGCGTTATGCGGCCCAGGGCGCGCCAGCGATGCTGGCCTTTCTGCAGGGCGTGGGCCGCCTGCGCTCCAACGACATCACCTTGTTCGACGCGGGCGGTCAGGCCCTCTACAACTCGCCGCCGTCGGCGTACAAGTCTGGCCGCGATGCGCCGCCGTGGTTTGCTGCGCTGGTGCAGCCGCCCTTGGCCGAGACTTCGATCGCCTTCCCCGACGGCCGTCTGGTGGTGCGTGCGAATGCCTCGCGCGCGGTACTCGACGCCTGGGACGAAGCGCTGACGCTGCTCGGGTATGCACTCGGGCTGCTGTTGCTGTTGAACGGCGGCGTCTACTGGCTGGTCGGGCGCACCGTGCGGCCGCTGGCGCAGATCGTCGGCGCACTCAACCAGGTCGAGAGCGGGCGCCTCGACACGACACTGCCGCCACTGCCCGGGCGCGAAGCGGGTGCGATCGGCGCTGCCTTCAACCGCATGGTCGGCGAGCTGCAGCGTCACATGGCGACCGAGCGGCGGGCCGTGCGCGCCGAGATGGAGCTCTCCGACAGCCGCGAGCTGACACGCTGGATTGACCAGCATGTCGAGCAGGAGCGGCGCCTGATCGCACGCGAACTGCACGATGAACTCGGACAGTCGGTGACCGCGATGCGCAGCATGGCGCTGTCGATCGCACAGCGCGTGCAGGGTCTGGATGCGCAGGCCGAAAATGCGGCCCGGCTGATCGCCGACGAATCGTCGCGCCTGTACGACGCGATGCACGGCATCATCCCGCGGCTGTCGCCGCTGGTGCTGGACCGCTTCGGCCTCGTCGATGCGTTGAACGACCTCGTCGAACGCACGCGACGCAGCCAGCCCGGCGTCGTGATCGAGCTGCAGGCGGCGCTCGGCGACGCGCCGCTGCTGCCGGATGCGGCGCTGGCACTGTACCGCGCGACCCAGGAAGGGCTGACCAACGCGCTGCGCCACGGCCAGGCGACGCAGCTTCAAATCCACCTCTCGGGCCGCGCCGATGGCGTCGAGCTGACGCTGACCGACAACGGCCGTGGCCTGCCGCCCGACCATGCCGGCATCGGCGACGAGGGCCACCACGGCCTGCGCTGGCTGGCCGAGCGGGTGCAGGCGCTTGGCGGCCGTTTTGCACTCGTGCCGGCCACGCCGCAGGGTGCGCAGCTGCAGCTGTGGCTGCCGGCGACCGGGAGGGAGCCCGAATGATCCGCGTCATGCTCGTCGACGACCATGCGCTTGTGCGCATGGGCTTTCGCATGCTGTTGGCCGATGCCCGCTTCGAGGTCGTCGCCGAAGCCGACAGTGGCGAACAGGCGTGCGCCGACTACGCCCAGGTCCAGCCCGACGTGGTGGTGATGGACTTGTCGATGCCCGGGATGGGCGGGCTGGAGGCGGTACGCCGGCTGCTGGCGCAGGACCCGAAGGCGCGCATCCTGGCGCTGTCGGCGCACGAAGACACGGCCCATCCGCGCCGTGTGCTGCGCGCCGGCGCTTTGGGTTACCTGGCCAAGCGCAGCGCGCCGGAAGCGCTGATCGCGGCCGTCAGCGCCGTCGCGGCGCACAGGCCCTACGTCGACGCGCAGACGGCGCAGGCCCTGGCGCTGGCACAGGTGCGTGGCGATGCCAGCCCGGCCGAGGCCTTGAGCGAGCGCGAGTTCGCGGTCTTCGTACAGCTCGCGCGCGGCCTGAGCGTGGCGCAGATCGCCGACAACCTGAGCCTGGCACCCAGCACGGTGGGCACGCACCTGTACCACGTCAAGCAGAAGCTGGGCGCAAGCAACCAGTCCGAGCTGACGCTGGTGGCTCTGAACTGGGGCTTGCTGCAGACCTGACCCCTCGAATCGAGGGTTAACCCTGACCTCGGCACGCTTGTTGCACTGCACCGGTATCGCGCCGATCGGCGCAAACCAACAGGGTGCACACCATGGGTCGACGGGGGTGGTGGTTGATGATCTGGCTCGTGAGCGCCCCGGCCTGGTGCCAGGAAGACATCGTCGACGTCCTGCGGCGCTCACAGGACACGCGCCTGCAGGCACTGACGCTGGCCGACACCGACAGCGCACGAGCAGCCACCGTGCAGCGCAGCTTCGACACCTTGCTGCAGGCCCTGCATCCACCGCCCAGCGTCGAGTTGCGCGTGGTCCGCGGGCCGGTGGTAGCCGAGACGCTGCACGGTCACATCATCGTCGCCAGCGAAGACCTGGCCGAGATGCCGGAGTCGGTGCGCCTGTTCGTCCTCGCGCACGAACTCGGCCACGTCGCGATGCAGCACTGGCTGCAGACGGCCCTGCTCTATCAGAAGTGGATTCCGGGCCCAGTGACACCGGCCCATACCGACCCGGTGGCCACCAGGCTCGGCCGCGAAGCCTCGGCGATGGCGCATGGACACGAGTTCGCGGCCGACGCCTTCGCCGCCCACCTGCTGCAGGCGCTAGGGCATGACGACGACCTGGTGGGCGTGTTCCGTCAACTCGGGCCGACCCGGGACAGCGCAACCCACCCGGCCACACGCAAACGCATCGCGTCGCTGCGCGCACTGGCGCTCGAAACCGGACGGTCGACGCGCTGAATCGCTCGACGCGCCGATGCGCGACTCAGGCCGGTGTCAGCACCGGCCAACCGGCGGCGCGTGCATGCGCCAGAAGACGTGGGTCGGGATCGACGGCGACCGGATGCGTGACACTCGTCAGCAGCGGCAGGTCGCTCACCGAATCGCTGTAGAAGTAGCTCTCCTCGAAGACTTCGAGGCGCAGGCCCTGCTGTGCCAGCCAGCCCCGCACGCGCGCAGGCTTGTGTTCACGAAAACACGGCTCGCCGGCGATCTCGCCGGTGAAACCGTTCTCATCCAGCGCCGCCTCGGTGGCTACCAAGTGCGCGAGGCCGAACTGCCGCGCCAAGGGCTCGGCGATCAAACGTGTCGTCGCCGTGACGATGGCGCACAGGTCACCCGCATCCTGGTGCCGCTGCACCAACGCGCGCCGCGAAGCCGGCAGTTGCGGCGCAATGTGCTGCTCGAACTCGGCCGCCCACGACGCCAGCTCGGCCGGCCCGTGATGCAGCAGCGGCGCGAGGCTGGCCCGGTGCATGGCATGGATGTCCAGCGTCCCGGCGACGTAATGGTGGCAAAAGGCCAGGTAACGCGCCTCGGCGTCGGCCGGCAAGCGCCCGCAGCCGACGAGGAAACGGGTCCAGGCCATGCCGCTGTCGAACGGGATCAGCGTGTGGTCCAGGTCGAACAGCGCCAGCTTCATCGCGCCGCCAGCGCCCGGCGGTCGATCAACGCGGACAAGCTCAGCTCCAGTCGTCCATGTCGTGCCTGATCTTGTGCCGGTTGGCGATCAGTTCCTCGACGCCGGGCTCGTTGTTCAGCGCACGCCGGATCGCCAGCCGGGTGGCTTCGTAGTTGGTGCGGTACATGTCCTTCTTGTCGAGCTTGGGGTCGGTCGCGCAGCGCGGGTCGATCCAGACCAGGCTGATGATGCACAGCTCGTTGGCCAGCGCCTTCGGGATCACGCCGTCGATCAGGCAGTCGACCACCGCATCGGCGGTGGCACCCTGCACCACGCCGCCGAAGAGCTCGATGTTCGCCATGTCCTTCAGCGTCACCTTGGGCACCATCATCGTCGCCGGCCGCACGAGCTGGTTGCAGGCGCGGATCGCGAACATCGTCGTGTGGCCCTTGCTCTGCGCCATCATGTTGGCAAAGGCCTGGCCGACGGGCCCGTCGGTGCGGCCGATCAGGATCTCCGGCATCGCGTCGGTGAACTGGCCCTCCTTCGCGAAGACGGTGGCTTCGCCGGCATGGAAGAGGTAGTTGGATGTCATCGTGGGGGATCTTTCTGGTTCGGAGAGATGTCATTCGGCGAGGATCAGCTCGCCCTTGCCACCGGCTGCCAGGTCGCCCAGGTGACGCCGCACGCGGCTCGAAGGCAGTTCCGCGAACGGGCCGCCGTGGCGCGCCAGGTCGCGCGCCAGCAGTTGCCAGATGACCGGCGCCTCGCTGATGGCAGGCACGAAGGTGGCTGGCACGCTGGGCGGAACACGAGCAAAGACCAGGCTGCCGCGGCGCATGCCGTATCCCACGTGCGCGCCGGCGCGGCCGCCGAGCGCGATGCTGCCGCCCACCAGGCGCGACGCGAAGAAATCACCGGCATCGCCAAACACGAGCACCGTGCCGCGCCGCATGCGGTCGCCGAAGCGTGCACCGGCGTTGCCGCGCACGATGAAGCAGCCGCCGCGCATGCCATCCAGGCTGCCGGGCTGTGCGCTGGCCGCGAAGTCGCCGACGTTGCCGTCGACGACGAGCTGGCCGCCTGCCATCTCGCACGCCGCCAGCAGGCCGGCATCGCCGTGGATATGCAGGTCGCCGGCGGTCATTCCGGCGCCGGCGTGGTCACCTGCCGAACCCTCGACGACGACGCGGCCGCCGGTCAGCTGCCAGCCGATGCGGTCGCAGCGCGACAGGTCGCCTTCGAAGTGCAGCGAGGCGGCGTCGCCGTCCACCCGCACGTCGAAGAACTCCGCGAGCGGCAGCGCCCACCGCCCCTGGGCCAGCGGCAGCCGCTCGATCACCGCGGGATCCAGACCGGCCAGCGCGGCAGGGGTGATGCCGCGCAGATCCAGGCGTAGGCCGGGGGCCTGACGCAGGCGCAGGTGCACGCTCAAACAGCCTCCCCCCGGGCCACCGGGGCGGCAACTCCCATCAGGTGGTGCAGGTGGAAGAGGTAGGGGCCGAGCTTGCCGCCATAGTTGCCCGCCGAAACCCGCAGCAGCCCGGTCGCCGCGCCGCGCGCGATCGCGGCGTCGAGCCCGGCGCGCATGGCGGCGGCGACGTCGGTCTCGGTCAGCCCGTCGATCACGATCTCCAGCACGCAGCGCGTTTCGGGAGTCAGCTCGCTCTTCGCCACCAGGCCGTAGAGGCCGGGGCAGAAGGCGTCGTTGGTCGACGCCATCAGCCCGGCGTACTTGCTGCCGACCTTCGAGCCCGAACGCACGACGCCGCCGGGGAACGGCATGATGACGTTGGGCAGCCGCTTCATCGCCGCGACGGCGGCTTCGGCCGCGCCCAGCGCGGCGTCGGTGTCGCGTGCGAGCAGCAGCAGGTTGCCACCGCCGACGGCTTTGACGACGGCCGTCGTTTCCTGTGCGACGAACTCGCCGTCCATCACCGGGACGCGCCAGTAGCGCACGCCGGCAATGACCTTGGACGTCTGCCAGCCGTCGCCGAAGAAGCGCAGGTTCCTGCCCAGCGCGACCGCCTCGCCTTCGTCGATGCCGGCGAAGACCGCCGTCGTCGGGCAGGTCAGCACGCACTGGCCGACCCGGCGCTCGATCTGCTTGACCAGTTCCTTGCCCGACATCGAGAACAGCAACAGCGACAATCCGGGCCGACCGTCGGGCGTCTCGTGGGGCGACAGTTCACGCTCGATACCGGCTTCGCAGCCGCAGGCGATGACGGAGGTGGCGAAGCCGGTGGCGCTGACTGCGGCGTGGCGCGCCCAAGTCGGGTTGTGGGCGGTGATCAGCAGCCGCGTCGCCTTCATCGGGAAGGCTTCGGCGAAGGTGTCGTCGATCACGACGCCGTTGTGCACCATGCCGCCACTCACGTCGTCCGGCCTTCGAAACACGCGGCCGGCAGCAGGCGGCCGCCGTTGCAGCAGCGGCACAGTTCGTCGTGGCCGATCGCTACATGGTCGAAGTTCACCTGGCCGTGCGCGGCGAAGTGCTTGCGCAGGCGCTTCTCGATGCCGCGGTCGTAGTCGGGCTCGACGAAGTGCGTGCCGCCAACCGGCACCGCGGTGATGCGCCCGGCGCGCGCCACCAGCGTGCCATCCTTGAAGACGTACTCCGGCGTGCTGAACATCGCTTCGCGGTCGGCGGCGTCGCGATAGAGCACGACGTCGGCGGCGGCGCCGACGCCGAGGTGGCCACGGTCAGGCAGGCCGAGCAGCCGGGCCGGCGCGGCCCGGGTCATCGTCGCGATCTCGCTCAAGCTCAGCTCGCGCGTGATCGAGCGCAGCGCGGCGTTGGCCGCGACGTCAGGGTGCAGCCTGGCGAGTTGTTCGTTGCGGAACGAGCGATCCATCAAGAGCCGGATCAGGTGGGGATAACTCGTGAACGGCCCGCCGTTCGGATGGTCGGTGGTCAGCACGACACGCCACGGATCGTTGACGAGCAGGAAGATCTCCAGCCCGATGGCCCATTGCAGCGCGTTGACATAGCTCTGCTCTCGGTAGCGAAACGGAACGATGCCGCAGCCGGCTTCGTTTTCGTGATCGCCGCCGATCCACTTGCGCGGGCTGGCCAGCCCCGATTGCGCATGCTGGCGCATCGTGTCGCCCGATGCGGTGACGGTCTGGCCGAACATGATCTGGCCGACGTCGATGCTGATGTTCGGATTCGCATTGACGGCCTCGGCCAGCTGCAGCGCCGCCGACGAGAACTTCTTCGGCCCGTCACGGCCGTAAGCATGGAACTGGATGTGCGTCAAATGCGCCGGCAGGCCCTCCAGCGCCTGGATCGTCTGCAGCGTCGACTCGACGTTGCCGGCCACGCCGAGATTGCTGCCGTGCACGTGCAGCGGGTGCGGCACGCCCAGCTCGCGCAGCGCCCGCGCCAGCGTCTGGAGCACCTGGCGCGGCGTGACCTGCCAGTGCACATGCGCCTCGTCGACATCGAGCTTGCGCTGGTTGAACTTGAAGGCCGAGATGCCGGCCGGGTTGACGACCTTCACGCCCATCGCCTTGCTGGCATTGATGACCCAGCCGGCGTAGTCGCGGATGTGCTGGAAGTCGTCGCCGCGCGCCAGCATTTCGAGGAACAGCTCGTCGTTGCCGAGCATCACGTAGGCGCCGTGGTCGAGAATCGGCGTGTCGCCCATCTCCATGTGCGCGTGGCGCGCGTTGGCGGCCACCATCGCCGGCTCGAATGCCGCCGTGTAGCCCATCTCGACGTAGCGGTAGCCGGTGAGCAGCGTGCCGGGCGCGCAGCCGCCGCACGATGCCAGCTCCAGCACGCTGGGCGGCCGCGGCGGGTTGTTGCGGTGATCTTCGGGCAGCAGCAGCCGTGCCAGGTTGATCTTGCCGCCGCCGATGTGGGTGTGCATGTCGATGCCGCCGGCCATCACGACACATCCGGTGGCGTCGATCTCGTCGTCTGCTTCGGACAGCGGCGCGACGATGCGACCGTCGCGCACGAACAGGTCGCGTGGGGCATCGTCGCCGTGTTGCGGGTCGACGACGTGGCCGCCGCTGATGCGCAGCGTGCTCATTGGGGTCGCCCCAGCGCCATGGACAGGCGGTGGAGCACATCGGCCACGGTGGGCAGCGTGTCGGCCCGCAGCGCGTGCAGCGGCATCAGCACCACGCCATCAGTGCGGAACAGATGACCGTCGCTGCCGATGCCCGGCGTAGCCACCGGAATGAACACGTCGGCAGCGACGGAGGCGAGCATCGGGTGGCCGAGCACGATACGCGGCAGCGTTCTGCCTGCGCCCGCCGAGGGCGGCGCCGTCTCGGTGCCGAAGCTGGCCACCCATAGCAGCAGGTCGACCGCACCGTCGGCGCAGAGCCCGGCGGCGTCGAATGACAGCGGCTCGTGCTCCAGGCCGTGTACACCGGCGCGGGTCCGCAGCGGCAGCCCGGACAGCCACGTGAACACCTGATTCACGGTGGCGGCACCGTCGCCGCCGCCCAGCGCCAGCGCCGCAGCGCGTGTGCTGCGGTTCAGCGTGGCCACGGTGCGCTGCAGCATCTCGATCACCAGCGCGCCGTGCGGCCCCAGCGACTCGGTTTCGTACACCAGCACGGCGTAACGTGCGGCCTGCAGCCGCGCGGCAGCGCTGCGCAGCGGCGCAGCGGCGCCGGGCACCGGCCGCCCCTCGACGAGTGCCGCGAGCTGCGATGCGGCATCGAAGTGGTCAGCGCCGTCCGCGTCCCCCGCGAGCACGAGCACGCGCGCGTCGTCTTGTGCCAAGCCGGCGCGGGCGAAGAACTCGGGGTAACGTGCCGCCGGCAGGCCACCGAAACACAACACCAGGTCGGCGCGTGTGCGCAACTCGGCCAGCGTGGTGCTGAAGCCGCCGCGGTCCTGCAACGCGCGCACCCCCTGCATCAACGACGACCCCTGGGCCGGGTCGCAGATCGCGCCTGTGGCGCACGCCAGCGTGTACAACGCGCGGGCGCCGGCGGCATCGGTCCCCAGGCCGCCGAACAGCGGCTGCCGGCTCGCCGCCAGCAAAGCCGCCGCCGTGGCAACCGCGGTTTCCAGGCCGCACGGCTGGCCCAGCACCGCCGGCGACGAGACGGCCACCTTGTTGCTGAATCGGGTCAGCGCGGCTGCGGCGCGCGGGCAGTCGCTGCCGACGAGCGACAGGGCGCCTTGCGGCCCCACATCGACACCGAAGCTGTCACAGAGCAAGGGACAGAACGGGCAGGTCCAGGGCCCGGTAACGTCGTTCATCAGACGGAACAACGCAATCCATGTGCCACCGCGGGAGGCGACCGATGCCGCCGCTGCAGGGCGCAGCCGGCCGCAGGATCGCCAGATGTGCGACACAGTGTGACGGTTTTGACCTCCAGGAAGTCCCCGGTCCACCCCTTGGTGTGATGGCACGATTCATGAAGGGCTGGCGCCATGCCCATGGCCCGGAATCAGCGGTGGACGCGTGGAATCTGCAGATCGTGCAGCGCGCTGGCGACCAGCCACGCAGAGGCGCCAGCTTCGCCTGCCAGAACCAGGTCGGCCTGTGATCGCAGGCCGCCGGCACCCACCAGCGTGGCCCTCGGTGCTTTCGCGCGCACATCGCGCAGCGTCTGCAGATCGGGGCCTGCGCCCGAGCCGACCCGCTCGAGCGTCATCACGATGACACGCTGCGGCCACAGCGACGGCGCGTCCCAGCAACCGGCGGCGTCCAGCCGTACGCCGTTGCGGCGGTCCAGCGACAGCACGGCGCGCGCACCGAGCGCACTGCCGCTGTCGAAGCAGCGCACCAGCGCATCGCGCGAACGCAGCGATTCGCTGCCGAACACCGGAACGACACGGTTGCCGTCGGGACCCAGCACCCCGACCAGCGCAGCCGCGGCGTCGACGTCGGCAAAGCCGCCGTCGACCCAGAGTTCGTCGACATCAGGCAGTCCTTGCAAAAGCGCGCGCAGCACACCCACCTGGAGCGCGCCGCCCATCAGCGCGTCGAGATCGGCCACGTACAGTCGCCGCGCCGCGCAGTGCTCGCACAGCACCCGCGCCACGGTCAGCGGTTCGCTGCTTCGGCACAGCGCCGAGACGATCGGCCGGTACGCTTGGCGGTCACCCCGCACGCCGCGCACCACCTGCCCGCCCAGCAAGTCGATGACGGCAATGAGCTGGGTCGAGGAGGGCATCGGCGGGCGAACGGAGTCTGGATGAAGCGGATTTTTGTTTTTGAGTATCTCACCGCGGGCGGCCCGGTCGACGGGGACGAGAGCGTGGTGCGGGCGCTGCTTCCCTTGGGTTTGGCGATGCGCGACGCGATGGTTGGCGACTTGCTTCGAGACCGCGGCTTCGGTGTCACCGCAGCTACGAGCGAACGCGCGCCGGCAGCGGCCGCAGGCGCCCGGCCGGGCCGGGCCGAGGCGGGCGAGTCGATGCTGCAGTGGGTCACGCGCGAGGCGGAACGGCACGACGCGGTGTGGCTGGTGGCGCCCGAAACCGGTGGCCTGCTGGCGCAGTTCCAGCAAAACGTGCCCGCGGGGCGCTGGCTTGGCTGCGAAGCCGCGGCGATCCGCTTGGCGTCTAGCAAGGACGCGACGCTGGCGCACCTGGCGGGGCACGGCATGCTTACCCCGCTGGCCTTCGCCGACACTGCGACCCGCTGGGTCGTGAAGCCCGACGACGGCGCTGGCGCCGTTGCGACCTCCGTCCATCGCCACTTGCGCGCGGCACAGGAGGCAAAGCGCGCCGGCAGCGCCGGCGGCGCGATGACGCTCGAGCCCTGGGTCGACGGCGATCCGATGAGCATGTCGCTGTTGTGTTGCCGTGGCGGCACCGAGTTGCTGAGCATCAACCGGCAGCACATCGACATCGCCCCAGACGGCCAGCTGACTTACCGCGGTGTCAGCGTCGACCGCCGGCGCAACGATGGCGCGAAGGGTGAGGCGCTGGCCGCGCTGGCGTGCCAGGTGGGGCGGGCCATCCCCGGACTGCAGGGTTTCGTCGGCGTCGACCTGGTCTGGCACGCCACCCAGGGGCCGGTGGTCATCGAGGTCAACCCGCGCATCACCTGCGCTTACGTCGGGCTGTCGGCGCACCTGGGCCGCAATCTGGCGTCGGAGATGATGACCGATCTGATGAGAGAAGCGAATGCCGAAACCGCCCTGGAGCCCCGGCATGCCGGCGCTTGAGATCTTCGGCTGGGACGTCGGCGGCGCCCACGTCAAGGCCTGCCGCCTCGGCGCAGGCGGGGTGCTCGACGTCGTGCAATGGGCCTGCCCGCTGTGGCAGGGCCTGGACCATCTCGACCGCGTGCTCGAGGCGGCACGGCAGCACTGGCCGCAACTGCCACAGGCTATGCATGCGGTGACGATGACGGGCGAGATGGTCGACCTCTTCACCGACCGTGAAGACGGCGTCCAGCGCATCGCCGCCCGGCTGGCCCAGCAGCTCACCCCGGACAGGTTGCATTTCTACGCCGGCGACGCCGGGTGGTGCGGCAGCGGCGAGGCCGGCGCTCGGTGGGACGCCATCGCGTCCGCGAACTGGCTCGCCACGGCAAAGCACGCGGCGCTGACCTTCTCCGACTGCGACGGCGTGCTCGTCGACATCGGCAGCACCACCACCGACCTGATCGCCTTCCGCGACGGCAACGTGTCCACCACCGGCCGCAGCGATGCCGAGCGCCTGGCCAGCGGCGAGCTGGTCTACCAAGGTGTCGTGCGCACGCCGCTGTGTGCGCTGGCGCCGCGCATCGGCTGGCGCGGCAGACCGTTGAACGTGATGAACGAGTTCTTCGCCACGGCGGCCGATGTCTACCGCCTTACCGGCGAGCTGGATCCCGCACACGACTTGCAGGCCAGTGCCGACAACGCCGGCAAGGACCTGCCGGCGACGCGCCGCCGCCTGGCGCGCATGATCGGCCTCGACGCACGCGATGGGAGCGCACAGGAGTGGCTGGACTTCGCCCATGCCTGGCGCGCCTGCCAGCTGCAGGAGATCGGCTCGCAGTTGCAGCGCGTGATCGCGCTGCACGGATTGGGGCCCGGCACCCGTGTCGTCAGTGCCGGCTGCGGCGACTTCCTCGTGCCCGAACTTTGCACGCTGGCCGGGCTGGACCACGCCATCGCCTATGGCACGCAGGTGGCCAGGCTCGCGCCGGGGGCGTCCGACGGCGCGGCATTGGCCGCCTGGGCGCAAGTCTGTGCGCCCTGCATCGCGGTGGCGACGCTGCTGCGACGGGAGGCGGGCCGATGTGGGTCGTGAAGCTCGGCGGCAGCCTCGGCACCGACCCGATGCTGCTGCCATGGCTCGACCTGCTGACGCAGCTCGGTGGCGGGCGTGTGACGGTGGTCAGCGGCGGCGGCGGCTTCGCCGACGAAGCCCGACGGCTGCAAGTTCACTGGTCCTTCAATGACTTGGCGGCCCACAACATGGCGGTGCTGGCGATGGCGCAGACGGCCTACCAGTTGCACGCGCTGAACCCCGGCCTGCGGCTGGTCACGCGCAAGGCCGACATCCACCGCGTGATGCGCAGCGGCCACACCGCCGTGTGGCTGCCTTTCGAGCTCCAGCGCGAAGAGCCGGACACGAACACGCACTGGGGCCACACGTCCGACAGCATTGCGCTCGACCTGGCGCGCAAACTCAATGCCGAACGCCTGGTGGTGGTCAAGTCCTGCGCCATCGACCCGTCGTTGAGCGTCGCGCAGCTGAGCCTGGCCGGCATCGTCGACCAGCGTTTTGCTGCCTTGTCCGAAGGCGTCGCATTTCCGATCAACCTGCTGCAAAAGGACGATGTGGCGGGAATGCGTGCGTTGCTGCTGGACGAGGGGCGTTATCCGAGCGCCTGATCGCGCCGCGCAGCGCGGGCGCCGTCAAGCTCCGACGACGACACCTCCACGCAGGGCCTCGGCGAGCACCTGCAGTCGCTGCCGATCCAGCGCCGCGC
>DATDER010000221.1:0-9286 GCA_036523095.1 Rubrivivax sp. | reverse complement strand
TTGCCGAAGCCGCCCGGCACGAGGATCGCATCGTAGGCGCCGAGTGCCCGTACCGACTGCGTGTCCATCGACTCGGCGTCGACGTATTCGATCTCGACCTTGGCGTGGTTCTGGATCCCCGCGTGGCGCAGCGCCTCGTTGAGCGACTTGTACGAATCGGAGAGGTCGGTGTACTTGCCGCACATCGCGATCTTCACCGTCGACTGCGGGTGCTCCACCTCGTTGACGAGCGAGTCCCAGCGCCTGAGGTCGGCGGGTTTGGTGAGCAGCTGCAGCTTCATGCAGATCAGCTCGTCCAGGCCTTGTTCGTGCAGCAGGCGCGGCACCTTGTAGATCGTGTCGACGTCCCACATGCTGATCACGCCGTGTGGCAGCACGTTGGTGAAGAGGCTGATCTTCTCGCGCTCGTCGTCGGGGATCGGGCGGTCGGCGCGGCACAGCAGCACGTCGGGCTGGATGCCGATCTCGCGCATCTTCTGCACCGTGTGCTGCGTCGGCTTGGTCTTGAGTTCGCCTGCGGCCGCGATCCACGGCACGTAGGTCAGGTGCACGTAGGCGCTGTTGCTGGGGCCGAGCTTGAGGCCCATCTGGCGCACCGCTTCCAGGAACGGCAGGCTCTCGATGTCACCCACGGTGCCGCCGATCTCGACGATCGCCACGTCCACATCGGCCGCGCCGCGCTTGACGAACTCCTGGATCTCGTTCGTGACGTGCGGGATCACCTGCACCGTCTTGCCGAGGTAGTCGCCGCGGCGTTCCTTCTCGAGCACGCTCTTGTAGATCTGGCCGGTGGTGAAGTTGTTGCTGCGTTTCATCCGCGTGGTGATGAAACGCTCGTAGTGGCCGAGGTCCAGGTCGGTCTCGGCGCCGTCGTCGGTGACGAAGACCTCGCCGTGCTGGAACGGGCTCATCGTGCCCGGGTCCACGTTGAGGTAGGGGTCGAGCTTGATCAAGGTGACCTTGAGACCGCGTGACTCCAGGATCGCCGCCAGCGAGGCGGCGGCGATGCCCTTGCCCAGAGAGGACACGACACCACCGGTGACGAACACGAACTTGGTCATTGCGTGAGGCCGTCTGCGGCCAGCGGATCCAAAGAAGACGCGCTGCGACAGGTGCCTTGGTAGGAAAGCCAAATTATATCGACGTGCCCCAGTGTCACGGCCGCCCGAAGCGGTGCTGCGCGCCTGCGTTACCATCGCTCCGCTTGCACCAGGTGCCTGCTGCCGCGCACGCGGTGGCGGGTTAAACGGGAAGCCGGTGAGTCGAGGGCCCTTCGGGGCCGCAGGCGATCCCGGCGCTGCCCCCGCAACGGTCAGCGAGGAGCGCGCGGCAAAGCAGCCACTGGGTCCCTACCTGGGAAGGCGTTGCGCGCTTCGGTCCACGCCTCAAGGCGCGCACCGGCACTCGCGAGCCCGGATACCGGCCTGATGCGATGAGTGGCTGGCATTGCGGGTGGCGATGCGGGTGCGGTGTCCGCCTTGTCGGGCCCGCCCGCGCGGTGGCGATCTCCTTTGTCGGCGTGTTGCAGCGCTGGACCGCACGGGGCGTGCGGCTGGAGGTTTCCTTGTCACCTGTCGATCCGGGCCTGAAGCGCTTTGCGCTCTCAGCCATTTGTCTTGTCTCGTCGCTGTCCGCCTGGGCCCAGGGTTCGCAGGCCTTCGTCATCACCGGCAGCCGCGAGCCGGCACCGATCGAGCGCCTCGCGGGCGATGTGGTCCAGATCCATCGCGCCACGATCGAATCCAGCACGGCCGACTCGGTGGGCGACCTGCTGCGTCGCGAAGCCGGGGTGCAACTGTCGCGCAACGGGGGCCCCGGGCAGAGCACGGGAGTGCTGTTGCGCGGCGCGGCGTCGGTCAACACGGTGGTGCTGGTGGACGGCGTGCGCGTCGGCTCGGCGACACTCGGTTTTGCCGCACTGGAGTCCCTCAGCACGGCCAACATCGACCGCATCGAGGTCTTGCGTGGCCCGGGCTCCAGCCTCTACGGTGCCGACGCCGTCGGTGGCGTGGTGCAGGTCTTCACGCGCCGCGGCGAGCCCGGTCTGCGGCTCGAAGCGTCGGCAGCGGTGGGGGATTACGACAGCCGCGACGCCTCGATCGCGCTGCTCGGCGCGCATTCCGCTTGGGACTACGCGGTCACGCTGGCGGGGTAACGCAGCGACGGTGTCTCCACCCTGCGACCGAACGACCAGTTCGGCAACTACAACCCCGACGCTGACGGCTACACGCTCGACAGTGGACAGTTGCAGCTGGGATTCGCACCGGCGAAGGGTCACCGCATCGGCCTCAGCCTGATGCGCACCAAACTGGACGCCCAGTACGACTCGAGCGAGTTCCTGCCCCCGACCTATGCGCAGGACGCGAGCCCGGACTTCCGCAACCGCATGCAGACCGACGTCGCTGCCCTCGACTGGCGCGGCGCCTTCGGCAGCGGGTTCGTTGCGAGCGCGCGTGCCGCTCACAGCGTCGACGATCTGCGCAGCGGAGGCTCCACGACCGATGAATTCCGCACCACACGCGACCACTGGATGGCGCAGCTGGCCTGGAAAGCGGGCGTGGCCGGCGAACTCGTCGGCGCCGTCGAGCGCCTTGAAGAGAAGGCGAGTGTCACGGTCTTCGCTGACGAAGTCCGGCGCCAGACCAACGCCCTCGTGCTCTCGCTCACCGGCGCTGCCGGGGCCTGGTCGTGGCAGGGTGATCTGCGGCGTGACGATGTCTCGGACTTCGGCGGCGTGACGACGGCACGCCTGGGGGGCGGTTACGAAATCGCACCCGGCCTGCGCTTGCGTGCGCTGGCAGGTACCACGTTCAGAGCGCCCAGCTTCAACGAACTCTATTACCCGGGCTACGGTGTCGCCACCCTGGACCCCGAGCGCGGCAAGAGCATCGAGGCCGGCCTGCAGTGGCAAGCGGGCGTGACCTCCGCCGCGGCCACGGTCTACCGCAACCGGGTGAGCGACCTCATCGGCTACGAAAGCGACCCGGCGCAGTGCCCGGACGACCCGAGTTACGCCTTCGGTTGCGCCCGCAATCTGAACCAGGCCCGGCTGCAGGGGGCCACCTTCTCTGCCGCCCACGAAGCCGGGGCGCTGGCGCTGCGGGCGCAGTTCGATCTGCTCGACGCCAAGGACGAAGCGACCGGCGAGCGCCTGAACCGCCGCGCCGCACACCAGGGAAGCCTGAGTGCCGACTGGCGCCGCGGCGACTGGGCCTTCGGCGCCAGCGTGCTGAGCGTCGGGGCGCGGCCCGACGGCGGGGTGCAACTGCCTTCGGAGACGACGCTGGACCTGTCGCTGCGCTGGCGCATCACGCCGCAATGGCGCCTGCAGGCCAAGCTGCTGAATGCCACCGACGCTGACCTGGAGCCGGCACGCGATTACCAGGGCCTGGGTCGCCAGGCCTGGCTCGTGTTGCGCTATGAAGGCGCGTTGTGACGTGAAGAACCTTTGCCGCGCCCTGCTCGCCGCGCTGCTCAGCAGCCTCGCTTCGGCAGCGTGGGCACAGATCGGGGTGCGCGACGACCGGGGGGTCGAACACCGGTTCGACGCGCCGCCGCAGCGTGTGGTCTCGTTGCTGCCGTCGCTGACGGAAAGCGTCTGCGCCGTCGGCGCCTGCACGCGCCTCGTCGGCACCGACCGCTACTCCAACTGGCCGCTGCAGGTGAGGGCGCTGCCCAAGCTCGGCGGGCTCGACGACGCCCTCGTCGAGAGCATCGTCGCACTCAAGCCAGACGTCGTGCTCGCCGCATCGTCGACACGCGCTATAGCCCGCTTGCAGGCGCTGGGCCTGAAAGTGCTGGCCTTCGACTCCGATCGCCACGACCAGGTGCGCACGAGCCTGTTGGCACTCGGCCGGCTCTTCGGCGACGACGCGGCGGCGCAAAGGGCGTGGGCTGCGGTCGAGGCCGACATGGAGCGTGCAGTGGCCCGTGTGCCGCTGGCGCTGCGCGGCAGGACGGTGTACTTCGAAGCCGACGCGGCGCCCTACGCCGCCGGCGCCGCGTCCTTCGTCGGCGAGACCCTCGCGCGGCTGCGGCTTGTCAACATCGCGCCGGTGGCGATGGGGCCCTTTCCACCACTCAACCCCGAGGCGGTCGTGCGTGCACAACCGCAAGTGGTGATGGCGGCACAGCGCAACCTGGCGTCGATGCCGCAGCGGCCCGGCTGGGGCGGCTTGCTGGCGCTGAAGCAGGGGCAGGTCTGCGCTTTCGATGCCGAGCGCTATGAACTGCTGATCCGCCCCGGCCCGCGCATGGGCGCTGCTGCGCTGGTGATGGCCGACTGCCTGGCGGCGCTGCCGGCGCCCGTGGCGAGCCGCTGATGTACGCCGCTGCGCGCAACGGCCGCGCCGCGCTGTTGCTCGGGCTGTGCGCGGGCTCGATCGTGCTCGGTGCGGCCGGACTGGCCGCCGGAAGCGATGGCTGGTCACTCGCGCCGCTCTTCGGCGCGAGCCCCGAATGGGCGACGATCGTCGGCCAGATCCGCGCCCCACGCACGCTCGGCGCCTGGCTCGCGGGCGCCCTGCTCGGGCTCGCCGGGGCGGTGGCCCAAGGGTTGTTCCGCAACCCGCTTGCCGACCCTTACTTGCTCGGCTCCGCGGCGGGTGCATCGCTCGCGGTGGTGGTCGTGCTGGCCGCCGGCTCGCTCGGCGGCGGCGCATTCGCGTGGCTTGCCGGCACCAGCATCGTTCTCGCGGCCTTCGCTGGCGCACTCGGCGGCACCTTGCTGACCTTGCAGCTGGCGCGTGGGGCAAGCCAGACACTGCGCCTGCTGCTCGCCGGCGTGGTCGTCGGCGTGATGTTGACGGCATTGAGCGACCTCATCACCACCGCCGCTCCCAACGCGCTGCGCGGGCGCCAGAGCTTCATGCTCGGCAGCACCGCGTACCTCGGCTGGAGCAGCGCCGCCTGGCTGGCGGGCGGCTTGCTCGTCGCCGGTGCGCTGGCGTGGCGCCTGGCACGCACGCTCGATGCGCTGGCGCTCGGGGAGGACAGCGCGCGCAGCCTCGGGCTCGACCTGACTCGCTTGCGCGCCGCGCTGGTCGCGGCGCTCGCGCTCGCCACCGGGGTGGCGGTGTCGCAGGTCGGGCTGGTCGCATTCGTCGGGCTGGTGTCACCGCACCTGGTGCGCCGCTTCGCGCCAGCGCCGAGCCGCTTCACGTTGCTGGCCAGCGCCGCGATGGGCGGCGTGTTGCTGCTTGGCGCCGACGTGCTGGCGCGCAGTGTGGTCGCACCCCAGGAGTTGCCGGTCGGTGTGCTGACGGCGGTGCTCGGCGGCGGCTACCTGCTCTGGCTGCTGCACCGGCGCGGGCTGCCGGCATGATCGCAGCGCACGAACTCCAGGTCCGGCTCGGCAACCGCACCGTGCTGGCGGGCGCGACACTGCGCTTCGATCGCGGCTGGACCGCGGTGGTGGGGCCCAACGGCGCCGGCAAGTCGACCTTGCTGCGCACGCTGGCGGGTTTGCTGCCAGCAGCCGCCGGCAGTGTGCAACTCGAGGGCCGCCCGCTGACCGACTGGCCGCTGCGAGCGCGCGGGAAGCGCATCGCCTGGCTCGCCCAGCACGGCGATGCGGGCGGCGACCTGAGCGCACGTGACGTCGTGATGCTGGGGCGCTTGCCGCACACCGGCCTCTTCGCGGCACCGATGGCCGCCGACGAGTCCGCGGTCGACGCCGCGATGCAACTCACCGAGTGCGGGGCCTGGCAAGACCGGCGGCTGACGGCCCTGTCGGGCGGGGAGCGCCAACGGGTGCTGCTGGCCCGCGCGCTCGCGGTGCAGGCGCCGGTGCTGCTGCTGGACGAACCGACGACGCATCTCGACCCGCCACACCAGGCCGCACTGGTGCGGTTGTTGCGCCGCCTCGGCCGCGAGCAGGTCGTGGTGAGTGTGTTGCACGACCTGCCGCTGGCCCTGCACGCCGACCGCGTGGTCGTGCTGCAGGACGGGCGGGTGTGTGCCGACGACACCAGTACCAGCCCCGCGCTGCACGCAGCCCTGGAGCGGGTCTTCGAGAACGCGGTCCAGGTGCGCCGCGTGGAAGGACGCTACGTCGTGCTGCCGCGGCTGGACGGCGACGGCGATTGACGTCGCGGCGCCGGCGGTAGACCATGGGTCGCCGGCGCGCGGATTCGATGCGCGGCGTGCGGATCGGGAGAGCCTGTCATGCGAACAATCATCGCCTTGCTCGTTGCGCTACTCATGCAGGGCTGCGCAACGACCGCGCCCGTTGCGCCGGGTGCTCACGCGGTACTGCACGACGAGGCGTTCGGTGCCCCGGTGGCCGTGCCGAGCGCCGGCGACGTCTTTGCGCTCAACGCGGCCATGCAGGACTACCTGCGAACGGCCGCGGCGCCGCTGTTGCGCCAGCGTGGCCCGCAGAGCGGGCTTGTCGACGCCCTGTACTCAAAGCAACAACTGAAGCTCGAATACGAGTCCGAGAAAACGCTGACCGCGGCAGAGGCTTTCGATGCCCGTGCCGGCAACTGCCTCTCGCTGGTGATCATGACGGCCGCCTTCGCCAAGGAGCTGGGGCTGCGCGTGCGCTTCCAGGTGGTCGAGTCGCCCGACGTGTGGGACCGCAGCGGGGGCCTGGTGTTCAAGATCGGCCACGTCAATGTGGCGCTGGGCGGCTCCGCGTCCACCCTGCGCTCTCACAACGAATGGTCCAACTGGTTGACGGTGGACTTCATGCCTCCGCCCGTGAAGTCACCCGTGCACAGCTGGGCCATCGACGAAGGGCGCGTGGTCGCGATGTACATGAACAACCGCGCCGCGGAGACGCTTGCGCTCGGGCAGGCCGAGGCGGCCTACTGGTGGGCACGTGCGGCGGTGCTCCAGGACGCCACCTTCGCCGAAGCCTTCAACACGCTGGGCGTGGTCTACCAGCGCCATGGCAGGCCGACGTGGGCCGAGGACGCCCTGCGTCGTGCCTTGGCACTCCAGCCCGACAACCCGCAGACGCTGGGCAACCTGGCCGATGTGCTGGCATCCCTGGGGCGCACAGCCGAAGCCGGCGAGGTTTCAGCGCGCCTCAAGCGCTTGCAGCCCCATGCCCCCTTCGCCTACCTGGCGCAAGGTCTCCGGGCTCTGCGCGAGGGCCGATTCAAGGAGGCGCGCGATCTGCTGAAGAAGGAGGTGCCGCTTGCCAACGATCACCACGAAGTCCACTTCGGCCTGGCGCTGGCGTATTGGCATCTGGGTGACAGCGAGGCCGCAGCGAGCCACCTCAGGAAGGCACGCGAGAACAGCCTGACACGCCAGCAGCAGGGCTTGTACGCCGCCAAACTGGCGGCGCTGAGGGCGCACCCCACGCCGCCCTGACGCTGCGTCGTCGGGCCAGTCTCGCCGTTACAGCGAATCGGCGTAGGTGCGCAGGCGGTCGGTGCGGCTCGGGTGCTTCAGCTTGCGCATCGCCTTGGCTTCGATCTGGCGGATGCGCTCGCGCGTGACGTCGAACTGGCGGCCGACTTCTTCGAGCGTGTGGTCGCTGCTCATGTCGATGCCGAAGCGCATGCGCAGCACCTTCGCTTCGCGTGCGGTCAGGCCGTCGAGCAACTCGCTCACCACCGCGCGCAGGCCCGACTGCATTGCGGCTTCCATCGGCGCCACGTTGTGCGTGTCCTCGATGAAGTCGCCCAGCGTCGTGTCGCCCTCGTCACCGACCGGCGACTCGATCGAGATCGGCTCTTTCGCGATCTTCATGATCTGGCGCACCTTGGCTTCGGGCAGGTCGAGCTTCATCGCGATCGTGGCCGCGTCGGGCTCGAAGCCGAACTCCTGCAGGTGTGCGCGGCTGACGCGGTTCATCTTGTTGATCGACTCGATCATGTGCACCGGCACCCGGATCGTGCGCGCCTGGTCGGCGATCGCACGTGTGATCGCCTGGCGGATCCACCACGTCGCGTAAGTCGAGAACTTGAAGCCGCGCCGGTACTCGAACTTCTCGACCGCCTTCATCAGGCCGACGTTGCCTTCCTGGATCAGGTCGAGGAACTGCATGCCGCGGTTGGTGTACTTCTTCGCGATCGAGATCACGAGGCGCAGGTTCGCCTCGATCATCTCTTTCTTGCCTTCGAGCGAGGCCCGTTCGCCCTCGTTCATCTTCTTGTTGATGAGTTTCAGCTCCTCGAGCGGGATCACGGCCTTGGCTTGCAGATCGACGAGCTTGGTCTGCAGTTCCTGGATCGGCGGCACGTTGCGCCCGAGCGCTGCACTGTAGGGCTTGCCGGCGGCGGCCTCGGTCTCGACCCAGCGCAGGTTCAACGCGTTGGGCGGGAACTGTTCGATGAAGCGCTGCTGCGGCATGCCGCACTTGTCGACCGCGATGCGGCGGATCTCGCGCTCCAGGCGGCGCACCTCGTCGACCTGCGAACGCAGCAGCGTGCACAGCTTGTCGATCGTCTTGACCGTGAAACGCACCGTCATCAACTCGTCGCTGAGCGCCTTCTGCGCGTTGCGGTACGAAGGCGAGCCGTACCCGTTCTTCTCGTAGGCCTTGCGCAGCTTGTCGAAGCTGGTGCGCATGACGGCGAAGCGCTCGAGCGCGGTCGCCTTCATTTCCTCGAGCCGGCGTGTCATCGCCTTGCTGCCGCCGTTGCCGTCGTCGTCGTCGCTCTCGTCGAAGGAGTCGACGTCTTCTTCGGCGACGTAGTCGTCGGCTTCGCCGGCGACGACAAAGCCGTCGACGACCTCGGAGATCGTCATCTCGCCCGCGGCGACCTTGTCGCCGAACTCGAGCACCTTGGCCATGATCGCCGGCGACGCCGAGATCGCCAGCATCATCGCCTGCAGGCCGCCTTCGATGCGCTTGGCGATCTCGATCTCGCCTTCGCGCGTGAGCAGCTCGAAGAGGCCCATCTCGCGCATGTACATGCGCACCGGGTCGGTCGTGCGGCCGAACTCGGAGTCGACGGTTGACAGCGCCGCTTCGGCGGCTTCTTCGGCCTCTTCGTCGGACGCTGCGGTGCCGGCACCGCCAGCGACGAGCAGCGTGGCCGCATCGGGCGCCTGCTCGTAGACGGCGATGCCCATGTCGTTGAGCATCTTGACGATCGCCTCGATGACCTCGGCGTCGACGAGCTTCTCGGGCAGGTGGTCGTTGATCTCCTGCTGCGTCAGGAAGCCGCGGGTCTTGCCCATCTTGACCAGCGTGGTCAGCTCACGGCGACGCTTTTCGACCTCTTCTTCGGTCAGCGTGGTGACGTCAAGGCCGAACTCGCGGATGAGCGCACGTTCCTTCGACTTCGGCACCTTCATGCGCAGCGGCTTCGCCTTGGCGCCGGCT